>CAIVAH010000025.1 GCA_903903765.1 uncultured Methylococcaceae bacterium | reverse complement strand
TGCTTATGGCTAAAGTGTTATAATTGCCCTATATATTCTCATAAAGTAATAAGTTTTTTTCTGTGCAATTAAAACCAAAACCATCGATTTATACGTGGAAAGGCATTTATAAAATAGCCTTAGAGCACAAGAAAACTCTCATTTATTCTCACTTCATTGCCATTTTAGCGACTATTGCCAGTGTACCGGTGCCGTTGTTAATGCCTTTATTAGTCGATGAAGTGTTACTTAATAAACCCGGCATGGTGACGGCATTTATTAATCGCTGGTCGCCGATAGAGTGGCAGTTACCTGTTTTATACATCACAGTCATTTTGCTGGTCAGTCTTTTGTTAAGGCTGATTTCTAGCGCATTCAATATTATTCAGGCTAGACAATTCTCTTTAATCTCTAAAGAGATTATTTTTCGGATTCGTAAAAATCTAATCATGCATTTACAGACTATTTCAATGTCTGAATATGAGAGTCTAGGCTCTGGTAGTGTTGTGAGTCTGTTAGTAAAAGATTTAGATACCATAGATAGTTTTATCGGCACGACAGTTAGTCGCTTATTAGTGGCATTATTAACTATTATCGGCACTGCCGTTATTTTGCTGTGGATGCATTGGCAACTGGGTTTGTTTATTTTGTTGTTAAACCCCGTGGTTATTTATTTAACGCGTATTGTGGGTTCTAAAGTTAAGGATCTAAAATCTAAAGAAAATTCGGCTTACGAGATTTTTCAACAAGCCTTAACTGAAACTTTAGAGGCGATTCATCAAATCCGCGCCAGCAATAGAGAACAGCATTATTGCCAACAACTGATTGAATCTGCTCGCTCTGTTAAAGATTCTTCTGCGGCTTATGCGTGGAAAAGTGATGCAGCATCTCGATTGAGTTTCTTAGTCTTTTTGTTTGGCTTTGATATTTTTAGAGCCTGTGCCATGTTAATGGTGTTTTATTCTGATTTAAGTATCGGTGAGATGTTGGCGGTATTTGGGTATCTGTGGTTTATGATGGCGCCTGTTCAAGAAATATTAGGGATTCAATATGCGTTTTTTGCTGCAAAAGCCGCATTGAGTAGAATCAATCGCTTAACTGCTTTACAACAAGAACCTCATTATCCGCATTTACATAATCCTTTCTTAAATACTAAAACCGTGGCTATTAGTATAGAAAATTTATATTTTAGTTATGGTCAAGAAAAAGTCTTAAATGGTATTAATCTCAGTATTAAAGCCGGTGATAAAATCGCTTTAGTGGGGGCGAGTGGTGGTGGTAAGTCCACGCTAATTCAAACCTTGATTGGCGTCTATTTATCTAGTGCTGGTCACATTAAATTTGATGGGGTTTCAGTTGAACAAATTGGTTTAGATATCGTGCGCGAAAATGTCGTGACGGTTTTGCAACATCCTGTGTTATTTAATGACACTATTAGGGCCAATTTAACGTTGGGTAAAGTTGTCACCGATGCCGTGCTTTGGAAAGCCTTAGAAATAGCGCAATTGTATGAGACTGTCAAAGATTTGCCGCAGGGCCTTGATACGATAGTCGGGCGTTTAGGCATGCGCTTATCGGGTGGCCAAAGACAACGCATGGCTATTGCACGTATGGTGGTTGCGGATCCTAAGGTGGTTATTTTAGACGAAGCAACTTCTGCATTAGATACGGATACAGAATATAGATTACACCAAGCCATGACCGAATTTTTAAAAGGTCGGACAACACTAATTATTGCCCATCGTTTAAGTGCGGTAAAACAAGCTGACCATGTGTATGTGTTTGAAGAAGGCAAAATTTGTGAACAAGGCCGTCATGAGACGCTCATTAATCAAAATGGGTTGTACGCTAAATTGTATGGCGAATACCAATAAAACTAGGTTTGTTTAATATGACGGAAGTATATGATCTGCATTGCCATTCAATTGCATCTGATGGCGCATTTTCGCCCGAAGCATTGGTGACTAGAGCTTATGAAAAAGGGGTGACTACGCTTTCTTTAACAGATCATGATACGGTGAGCGGCTTAGCCGCTGCTAAACAACAAGCTCAAGTGTTAGGTATTAACTTTATTGATGGCATAGAGTTGTCGGCTAACTGGCAAAAACATTGTTTACATATTGTTGGTTTGGGTATTAATCCAACGTTTTCACCGTTGCTCAAGATAACTGACTATTTACAAACTTTACGTTATGAACGCGCTGAAAAAATGGCGGCTAAACTAGAAAAGAAAAACATAGTCGGTGCTTTAGAAGCCGTAAAATTGGCAGCAGGAGATGGGATGATTACACGGACGCATTTTGCAGATTTCTTATTATCGCAAAAACATGTGGATACTCGCCAAGAAGCTTTTGATAGATATTTAGCGCAAGGTAAAGCGACTTATGTGGCCACGATTTGGCCAGAACTTCAAGAAGTGATTCAATGGATTATAGGGGCAGGCGGCGTTGCTGTGATTGCGCATCCTTTACGGTATAAATTATCTGCCAATTGGATGAATCGTTTGTTAGTCGATTTTAAAGCCGCTGGTGGTGTAGGGATTGAGGTGATTACAAGTAGAATTAATCAAGATGAAATTCGTTTAATCAGTCAGTATGCAAACAAGTATGATTTAGCGGGGTCGGTCGGTTCAGATTTTCATAATGATAATAGTCCTTATATAGAATTAGGCCGTATTGCAGAGTTGCCTTCGAACATTACACCGGTGTGGTCTTTACTTTAAGTCATTATGGGCATTATTAAAAAATTAGTCTCTCAAACAGCGATTTATGGACTGAGTAGTATTTTTGGCCGGTTCTTAAATTATCTTTTAGTGCCGCTATATACCTATTACTTTTCTGCCGCTGAATACGGTGTTGTGTCTGAGTTTTATGCTTATGCAGGCTTTTTTTCAGTTTTGCTGTTATTAGGTTTTGAAACCGGTTATTTTCGTTTTAGAGATAAAGCAAATACCCGACAAGATGTGGCTTATTCAACGGCATTATTATTTGTTTTATTGCTAAATCTGGGCTTTTTGGGACTTATCGTGCTGTTTAACCAACAGCTGTCTTCGGTGCTAAATTATAGTCAGCATCCTGAATATGTGTTGTGTTTCAGTAGTATTTTAATATTGGACGCGAGTGCGGCATTGCCTTTTGCACGTTTAAGAGCCGAGAACAAGGCGATTAAATTTGCCAGTATTAAGCTGATTGAAATATTACTGACTGTATTTCTGAGTCTATTTTTTATCGTCTATTGTCCAAAAGCCTTATCACAGAATCCTAACTCTTGGGTTATCTGGGTTTATAAACCCGAATTGGGTGTTGCTTATATCTTTTTGGCAAATTTAATAGCCAGTGCTTTTAAGTTTATTGTTTTAATGCCGCAATTTTTTGGCTTACGTTGGGGCTTTAATAAGGCTTTGTTTCATAGAATGTACCGTTATTCCTTGCCGATGGTGGTGATTGGTTTTGCTGGTATTATTAACGAGATGTTAGATAGGGCTTTATTGAAATATCTTTTACCTTATGACGCACAGACCAATATGCAAATGTTGGGTATTTATAGTGCTTGTTATAAATTGTCTATTTTAATGACTTTGTTTATTCAAGCCTTTAGATTCGCAGCCGAACCTTTCTTTTTTGCTTATGCCGATAAGAATGACGCTAAAGAGGTGTATGCAAGAGTGCTTAAATATTTTGTTATTTTCTGCGTGTTTATCTTTTTATTAGTGTCGCTGTTTTTAGATTTCTTTAAGTATTTTCTAGGCGAAGAGTTCAGGGCAGGGCTTAATATTGTGCCTATTCTATTGATGGCTAATTTGTTTTTAGGTATTTATGTTAATTTGTCGATTTGGTATAAATTAACCGATAAAACCTTATTAGGATCGATCGTTGCATTGTTGGGCGCAGTGATTACGGTGGGACTTAATCTTTGGTGGATTCCTCTCTTAGGTTATGCGGGCTCTGCTTGGGCAACCTTGGTGTGTTATTGTTTTATGGTACTGGTTTCTTATAGTTTAGGACGACACTATTATCCGGTTGCTTATGATCTTAAAAGGATACTCGGTTATATTTTGTTAGGCACAGCCCTGTTTTACTTTCGGGGCCTATTGCCTTTTAGCACCGGTTGGCAAAATTCGTGGTTATTATCAACAGCCTTGTTAGCTTTATACGTATTATTCGTGTTTTTATTTGAAAAAGACTTACCTAAACAATCAATTCAAAGTCGTGTCATATAATTGACGCGAACACGCTTTAAAATACTTCATTTTACCCCGCAGTTTAAAAATTATGATTGAAACAATGCAAAGTCGAGCCCGATTTATCGGTGGCTTAATTTTACTTTTATTGGGCGCTTGGGTATTACATAGTTACCTTGATTTGTTAGCCTGGGCGGTCGTGTTGGCTATTTCCACATGGCCTATATACCAGCGGTTGTTATCCGTAACTAATTTAGAGGGCAAAGTTACTTGGATAGCTTTAGGATTAACGTTATTGATGGCCGCTTTAATATTTGTGCCAGTGGGTTATGGCTTAAGTCGTTTAGTTGAGGAAGCGCAACTCTTGGGGCAAATTTTTAATAATGCCCAAAGTACTGGCATTCCTTGTCCGACGTGGGTAGAAAATTTACCTTGGTTAGGTGCAACAGCAAAGGAATATTGGTTAAAACAACTTGGAAGTGCCGAGGCGGCTAAAGCGTCTTTACATTGGATAGACAGTGGCAGTATTTTTAATTTTACAAAAGATTTTGCCAATCAGTTAATCCACCGTTTCTTTGGATTTTTAATAATTTTACTGACCTTGTTATTTGTTTATCAGCATGGTGAACAACTGGGCCAACAGATTTTAGCCAGTAGTCGGAAAGTATTTGGTGATAAAGGTTATCGTTATACCATGCATGCTAATTCTGCTGTTAGATCCACTGTAAATGGCATGTTAGTCGTTGGAGTCGGTAAAGGTTTGTTAATGGGGGCAGGTTATGCGTTTGTGGGTTTAGCTAACCCCGCTATTTTAGGCGCCTTGACTGGCATATTTGCTTTAATTCCTTTTGCGGCAAAATTAATATTTTCTGCTTGCGCTTTGGTATTAGTGGCTCAAGGTCATCCCTTGGAAGCAGCAGGTTTGTTTTCTTACGGTATGATTTTAACAATGATTGCTGATAATTATGTGCGCCCCGCTTTAATTGGTGGTGCTGTTAAATTACCTTTTTTATGGACTTTATTAGGTATATTTGGTGGAATGGAAGCCTGTGGTATGCTTGGACTGTTTTTAGGCCCAGCGTTAATGGCAATTTTAATGTCTATATGGCGTGATTGGTTACAAGACTTAGCGAGCGTTAAGTCTTAAAAGTTTTAAAATGTGGTTGCGCAATTATTGAGCACAACCACATGATCGTTTTTAAAGTGCTTCTTCTACCGTAGCAGTAATTTGGAATAATTTACTGAAGCCACTGATATCAAACACATCTTTTAAAGTGCTGCTTAAACCACAAAGTTTTACTGTGCCGCTGACTTTAGTTAATTCTTTTGCAATTAATAAAAATACACGTAAGGCGGCACTACTAACGTAGTTAACCTCGGTTAGATTAATGATTATTTGTTTATTGCCATCGTTTATTAATTTAATGGTTTCTTCTTCTAGGGTTTTTGCATTGCTTGCATCAACTCTACCCGTCAGCACAAGAATTAAATAAGCGTCTTTTTGTTCTGTAGTAATTGTTAGCATTTTAGGTCTCTATTGGTGTTGTTAATCATTAAATATTAAGAAAAGTTGGCATTGCGCTCCATTGTGTCCAGTCTTTACTTTATCAGCTAGACGATATATTAAATACCCCGCCATTTGAAGCACGGCATCGTCATTATTCATAAAATCTTCATGGGTTGGCCGATGAGTGGTGAGGGGCAAAATTTGGCCAGTATAATTTAAAATAACTGTAAATGTATATTCATTGAATAGGGTATGAATATCAATTTTATTATCGTGATTAGCTTGCTCGTTAATAAGGCCGTTTTCAACTAATATCTCAAAGGCTTGCCAAGTCGCATATTCCGCTTTATGAACGACTTCTGGTCTGGCTCCCCAGCGTCTACCTTGTTTCTCAAGATAGATGATCACATCATCTAGCGAGCTATGTTTAGTATTAAACGAACGTTTTTCTTTGGTATGGTTTTTATACTGAAATAAAATGGATAATAACACCGCAGAAAATGTTCCCAAACTGACACTAGAGAACAATAAATGTTTCAATACATTTGGATAAATTTGTTGAAATGATGCCATCAGCGGTTCATAACTAATACCTAAGATGAGTCCAATACCCAATGCGAGGGTTTTACGATTATCGATCAGTCTAGATGCCATAACTTGCAGACCGGATAACGCGGTAAACGAGGCTAAGAAAATTAAAGCACCGCCCATAACTGATAATGGTAGGATCTGCCAAATGACAATGGCTTTAGGTATAAAAGCAATAATCGCCATTAATCCGGCTAACCAATAAGCTAAATAGCGACTGGTACAACCAGTAGATGCTGCTAAACTGACAGCGCCACCACTTGAGGTTAATGGTATGCCATTGAGTAAAGAATTGACTAAATTGGTAATTCCTTCAGAAAGAATGCCTTGTTTGACGGATTCTAAGTCGGGTCTTTTCCAATCAGCATCGTTAAATTTCTGAGCGGCCACTAATGCACCAAAACTGTGTAAGGCCAGAAATAAGCCAGTTACTATGGCCGGTAATAGTGATTCAGGATCAAAAGACCAGCCTATATTCATCGGCGTAGGTAAGTAAAAAAGCGGGGCATTATGAAAAGTTTCCCAACTGCTTTCGGGAATAATATCCATATAGCTACTGCTGACTAATCCGACTAATAAACCTAAGAAGGCAGAAAATAAGCGCAAGTGTCCATTTGACCAAACATTAAAGGCAATCATGGTGCCTAAGGTTAATAGGCATAATAGACCTTGCTCTTGTATAGACACCGTAGGCTCTACTTGTAGGATAAGTTTGATGCCGTAATAGCCTAAACCTAAGCCGATTAATAACACTGCTAAGCCAGCAATTTGTACCGTAAACACACCTTTAAGACGCTGAAATACAAAAGCAAAAAACATCTGTGCTAAGCCTATTACAGTGACCATGCCAAACATTGCCCCTAAACCACTTGATGATTTTGCGAGTAGTAAACCAGCAAATGTAGAGGAGGTGGCTTGTAACGGACAGAAATATCCTGATCCAATTCCCCAAAACTTTGCAGTTTGTAGTACTACTCCAAATCCAGAGGCTAAGAGTGTAGCCGAAATTAATTGTAAGGACTGCTCTTGATTAAGTCCAAAATGTCGAGCAAATAAAGGGGATATAACTAAATAAACACCTAAAAATGACATTTGCTGAAGGGCGAGAATGATTAGGGTCGATATGGGTGGCTTATCAGCAGTGCCATATATAATATTTTCGGGTAAACGCATGGTTATGTTTAGTCTATTACCGGTAAAAACACAGCGTTTTCTGCATCAGTCGCCCATAAATCACCGGTTTCTAAATCAAACCACCAACCGTGTAATTGGAGATTACCTGCCTCAACACGTTCTTTTATCCAAGGATAAGTTAATAAGTTATCTAAAGAGCCACGTATAGAGGCACGTTCTAGTAAATGGATATGTTCATGTAAGTTTTCTAAATCTGAGTCACTTAAAGGTTTATTTAGATCACCCAATTGCTCAATCACATAGCGTTCACAACCGTCTTTAGCAATGGATACCCAGTCACCAATAAAATCTCTTGGAATGGTTTGTCCAGATAATGATTTAAGCAAGGCTTTGATCCCCCCACAATGGGCATGGCCGAGTATAACAATATGTTCTACTAATAAATCCCTAACAGCATATTCGATAGCAGACCGAGCGCCATCATATTTACTATCCAATTCATAATTGGGGGCTAGATTAGCAACATTACGTAAGACGAATAAATCACCCGGTGCTGCATTGGTTAATATGGCAGGATCAACTCGTGAATCACTGCAAGAAATTAATAAAACCTTAGGGTGTTGTCCGTCTTCCACTAAGTCATGCATATTGAACAGTTGCTGATCATAGGCACGTTGCTGGAAGTTTTTTATACCGTCTAATAATTTATTTAAGGTCGGATGAATAAAAGCTTGCATATTAGTTGTTTCGGAATCTAGGTTAAGAATAAAGTCTGTAGGATTAATCTAACTCAATATCAAATACTTTAAGGGCATGCGCCATTATTTCATCTGGATTGAAGGGTTTTGTAATATATAGATTAGCGCCGACTTCTTGACCCTTTTCTTTATCATATTCTTGGCCTTTTGCTGTTAGCATGATGATAAAAACATCATCTAAGCCCCAGTCCTTCTTAACAGTTTTACAAACATCAAAACCATTCATTTTAGGCATCATTACATCCAGTAATACGAGTTGCGGTTTTTCTGTTTCAATGATTTCTAATGCAATTTCGCCATTTTCTGCAAAGAAGAAATCCACATCATGATCTTCTAATTCTTCTAGGGCTTGTTCAAGTAATAACCTAATATGAGGTTCGTCGTCTGTTATTAATATTTTTCTACTCATGTCAGTTTATGTCTAAGTTAGTTTTAAAGGGTAATATAAATAATATAGTTGATATGATTAAATATATCTTAGTCTTAGTAAATCGGCCACACTTTCGTCTAATAATTCTCTGCGTCGGACATTCTCAAATCTTGACAGTAAATCATCAACTCTTAAGCGTTGTTTTTCATTTGCATTAACATCATGTAATACATTGCCTTTATGCATCATAATTATACGATCACCCAAATTAATCGCTTGTTGCATAGAGTGGGTAACCATTAAGGTGGTTAATTTTTCTTTAGCGATGATTTGATCAGTCAAAGCAATCACTTGGTCAGCACTTTTAGGATCAAGGGCCGCAGTATGTTCATCTAATAAAAGTAATTTTGGTTTTAGCCAAGTGGCCATTAATAAAGTTAAGGCTTGTCTTTGACCGCCAGATAAAGAGCCGATAGCGGTATCCAAACGGTTTTCTAAGCCCATTTTTAGTTCGCTCACTCGATCTTTTAATTCATCTTGTAGTTTAGAGGAATGTGCCCAACTTAAACCTCTAAATTTTCCACGTTTAGCCGCTAAAGAAAAGTTATCTAAAATAGACATTGAGGGTGCTGTTCCCGAGAAGGGGTTCTGGAATACACGACCAATTAAGATAGCTCGTTTGTGTTCTGGCCATTGTGTAACGTCTTGACCATCCAATTCAATTGTCCCATTATCGATTGGAAAACTACCGGCAATGGCGTTAAGCAACGTTGATTTACCAGAACCATTACCTCCCAAAACTATAACAAATGATCCTTCGGTTATTGTTAAGTTAACGCCTTGCATGGGACGAACTTCATTAACGGTACCGGCATTAAAAGTCTTAAAGACGTCAGTCAATTTAACGAGTGTAGGGTTTAAAGACGCGTTTGTTTGTTGATTGCTCATAGCGCCTCCTTACGTTTACCGACAGACAATTTACTCAGCATATTGGGTAAAATTAAAGCAGCAAATACAAAGAGGGCGGTTATCAATTTTAAATCATTTGGGTTTAAGCCAAACGATAAAGCGATAGCAACTAATTGTCTGAATAATATCGAGCCAATAATAGTACCAATAATTGCCGTACCTACACTGGCTGTGCCAGCTAAGGCTTCTCCGATAATAACACTTGCTAAGCCCCAAACCACCATACCTATACCCATTTGGACATCAGCGAAATTTTGATATTGAGCCCATAACGCGCCAGCTAATCCTACTAAGCCATTTGAAAGAGCTAAACCAAATATTTTGTAATATTCTACATTACCACCCAATGCTCTTATCATTTGCGGATTATCACCTGAGGCTCGCATAGCCGTGCCTAAATCAGTATGGAAAAATAACCATAAGACTAGGGAAATACTACTAACTAATAAAAACATTAAAATAAGGGTCATTAAGTCCGTTGTAGAAACTGTCCAACCTAGTAACAGAGTTTCATTACCACCAAAAACTATGTTACCCAGTTTCTCACAATAAGTAGATAGGGTAACGGTGCCTAAAAAGGGAATATTACTTCTTCCCATTACATGTAAATTAACTGAATATAATCCTGTCATCACTAAGATGCCTGATAGTAATGGATTAATTTTAAAATGGGTTTGTAGAATACCACTGACAGTGCCAGCAATAGCACCTGATAAAAAGCCTGCGAGTGTTGCCCATAAAGGATGCACACCCATTTGGACTAACAGCACACTACAAACTGCTGCTCCAAAGGTAATCGAGCCATCAACGCTAATGTCTGCAATATCAAAGATACGATACGATATGTATACACCCAAAGCTAATAAAGATAATATAATGCCTAATGTTAATGCGCCAATTAATAGTGTCATGTTAGAGATTCTCCATTAAAGTTTACAGGTGCACACCATAAAGCACCTCTACGCAAATAACTTTCACCTACTCCTACACCGTCTCTATCATCATTTAATAAATGTAATACCCCGCGGATTGTTTGAGCATTCATAAATTTATCTAAAGATTCAGTTAATTCAATGTAGCCTTTTTTGATGGGGCTAAACGGTACAATGCCTGCATGCGCATGAATAGATAGGTCAGAGTCATCTGCTAAAGGTCTCAATTGACTGGCTAATGGATGAGCAGGGTTTCTTGAAATAATCCCAATGATTAAACAGGTTTCATTTGCGTATGCGGGTTCTGCTGTAAACAACAAGCGATCACGTATACCTGGAAAGGCAAAAAAATCTGTGGGATATTGTTCAGGTGATAGTTGGGTGACTGCACCGATTAAGTGCGCAGTTTCTGCTAAGGCCACAAAAGATACAGTATCACAAGCACAAATTTCTAAAGCGGCTTTAGTTAATTCACTGAGT
The DNA here is from genome assembly GCA_903903765.1 of uncultured Methylococcaceae bacterium. Classification (GTDB taxonomy): domain Bacteria; phylum Pseudomonadota; class Gammaproteobacteria; order Methylococcales; family Methylomonadaceae; genus Methylobacter_C. The sequence continues at coordinate 3,525 of CAIVAH010000025.1, read as the reverse complement.
TTTAAAGGTAATGAACCAGCGGTTTCGCCAAATCTTAGTAAATATCGAAAGTTCCCGCTGACACTTAGGCCATGAAATACTCCCACTTGTGGAGTTAATTCTTGTTCTTTTTGTATCCAGTCCGCTTGTTCTGCATCACCGGGTAAAGCAATCGCCAATCCTGCCACAGCTAATAGTTCGCCAGCACTGTTTTTTTCATAAGGACTAGTTCCCAAACAACCTTGACCAATGATCCAACTATCATGATTAACGGGCAAACTGCTCATCGTCAATTCATGACCCGCTAAATGGGAATCTCCAATAACCTCTCCTGATTGTTTGGCTTGTTTATCAAGGGTATAAACTGAATATTCATTATCTGCCAGTTGTAATTGTTCAACTTCAGGGTGCGTATTGGGTAGCGCATTAGTATTAACGGTATCTTGCTTAAGAGTCGATAAGAGTTGTGTAAAGCCGACTAAATTTAATACTTCAGATACTTCTGGTGAAGCATTGATAAGTCTAAAAGTACCACCCAGTGCTTTAAGGTTTTTTATAAGAATCACTAGTACTCTAATGCCGGCAGAACTAATATAACTAACTTGCTCTAAATCTAAAGCAATTTTATGTGAGCCAGCATAAATAGTATCTTGTAGGGTTTTATCTACAGAACTGCTCCAATTGGCATCAAGTCTACCGCTTAATTTAATGACTGTTTCATCATTAAGGAGTTGGGAAGTTATTTCCATTGCTAATCTCTCATTAATTATTGCTTATCGCGTATATTTATATTTATTTGATCATGGCCCGAACTTCGTCTGGAAACACGATATTTAAGTTTTTTGCGACTTTATCGTTTAATAGAATGACTTTTTTACTCACATTTCTAAAGGGTATTGAAGCAGGATTAGTACCGGTTAAAATTTGCGCCAAAGGTTCTGCGGCAGAACTACCACTTTCTTTATAATCAACACCTACCACCATTAACGCTTCATGACTAATAAACTCAGGTTGATCCAATACTACGGGAATATGATTTTTTGTGGCTACATCAGTAATAGCGTCTAAAGCTTGGTACATGGTATTGTCGCTTACTGATAAGATCGCCTCAATGTTTTGTGCTGCTAAGCTTTGGGCTGCTTGCACCGCGTCTGCTGTCGTATTGATAGGCGCCTCTATAAATTCAAAACCTTTTTGTTTACAAAGATCTCGCATGACGCTGGCCACTTTAACTGAATTAACTTCACTAGGATTATATAAAGTGCCTATTTTATGAATGTTAGGTAATACTTTTTGTGTAACCGTTAGCATGTCTTCTATTGGTGGAAATGAGCCTATACCCGTCAAATGGGGTAAATGCTCGGTAAATGATTTTCCTGCACCGGCTGCAATCGGGTCAGTTACATAAGTAAAAACGACGGGCTTATGTTTTGACATCATGCCCACCCCCTGAAGAACTGGTGTAGTTAAGGTTAAAATGGCATCTACATCACTACTGTCTAATACTTGCCCTATTGTAGAGATTTGGGCAATTTCACCTTGGGCATGCATAGTCTTAAAGCTTAAGTTTTTACCTTCTTCTAAACCTAAAAGTTTTAATTGTGCATTTAAACCGGCTAATACTGAATCAATACCGGGTTCGGGCGCAAAATAAGCTAAACCAACGTTATAGTGTTTATTGGGATCGATATTGATGCTAGATGCTTTAGTTTGCGGGTTTGCTTCGTTAGTATTAATAGAATTAACTACACCATTTTCATCAATGATGGTGATGGCTTTTTTATACAATTCAGGAGTGAAGACCCATGTGTCTTTTAACGATTTACGAACTTGTTCATTTAAAATAACTTTTTTTGGAGTAAAATTTTGAACTGGAATAGCATTAGGTTCTTTGCCATTTAAAATATCAGCAACTATGCTTCCAACTTGTTTACCTACTTCATGATAATCAGAACCATAATCAAATAATCCACCTTCTTTAGTATGTCCATAGTAGTTCGAAAATAAGGGTATCTTTGCACTATTTGCCACTTCAATAAGAGCGTGAATATTAGTATTGACAGTGGCATCACCCCCTGTCCAAATAGCGTCTATTCTTCTAGTGACTAATGATTGGGCAGCTTCACGTATGTCTTTTGTTTGTTCGATTGGCGCTTCAAGTAACGTTATTCCCAACTCATTTGAAATTTTACGCGCTTGTTTTGTAGCAAATTCTGAATTAACTTCTGCAGGATTCCATACAACGCCAACAGTTTTTAGTTTAGGGTTAAGTTGTTTTGCAATTTTAAAGATTTCATCTACTGGTAGTGGTGTACCAATTCCAGTTAAATACGAAGGCTTATCTAAACTATCAATTTCTTTAATACCTACACCTGCAATAACTGGTGAAGTTACTCCGCCGAACACATGGGTAACATGGCTGGATCGGTTGGCATTTGCTAAGGTCTGTAACATTAAAGTAGTAATAGATATCGCCAATTTATAATTACCACTGACGATCTTTTGTGCCATTAAGTTAGCGGTAGGTAAATCACCTTCTGGATTATAGGTTGTTATATCTAGATTATTACCATTTTTAAAGCCTTTAGCTTCTAGCATATCTAATATCCCAATACGAATGTCTTCTGCAACGGGGCTTGAACTTAATTGTAGAACCGCAATAGGAGTTGTTTTTAAAACCTGAGGTGTTAATTTAGCTGAACTATGGTAATTATGTCTATCTGACCAAAGCAATAAAGCACTGCAGAGAATGATTAAGCCTAAAGATAAACCGATGCGTTTACTTGTTTCACTCATTATAAATAACCTATTTAACTGTTGGATAACTGCGCTGTTTTTTTATAGATGTTAAAGTTGTTTACTTAAACTTAGACAATTTTTGCCTTCTATATATTCATATTTAAAAGTATCCATGTAGTTTTTAACTAAAAATATGCCTAAGCCTCCAATAGGTCTATCTTCTATTTCTAAAGTCGTATCGGGTAGAGCCTTATCTAAAGGATTAAAAGCATCACCATCATCTGTAATTTCAAGCAAAATGCATTGACTATTGGTGTTTATGGATATTTGTATCTGACCAGTTCGGCCATTTGTGTAACCATAATTTATGGTATTTACGATTAATTCTTCTATAACAAGATTGAGTTGCATAACAATGGCTGCGGACCAATCTGCTTGTTCCGCAAATAATTCTATTGCCTCAGCTATGAGAGGCAGTTCCTCTAAATCATTCGTAATTTGTTTATAAAAATGGTGATCAGTCATAAACTAAAATCCGTAATTACTGTTTTGCAATTTTTAAAGTTAATAAGGTTATGTCATCTGATTGTTCAGCGCCAACAGTAAAATTCAGCACATCTTGAGTAATAGTCTCAACTAATTCTTGTGCATTTAATTCATTTAAACCAGTGATTAATTCGCTAAAACGTTCATCACCGTATTCTTCATAATGAATGTTCATGGCTTCATTGATGCCATCTGTATACAGAATTAAACTATCACCTTTATTAAGTTGTATGGATTCTAAGCAAAATTGTGATATGTCTA
>CAIVAH010000024.1 GCA_903903765.1 uncultured Methylococcaceae bacterium | reverse complement strand
TCCCAATATAAAGTAGTATAAAAATCGAAATATTCATTAACCACAGTCACTATTTTGATAGACCACCTTAGGGCATTCAGCTTTATTTTCTGTGAAGCGTTTTAAAATAATCTCGCGTTTATTTATATCTTCAGTGAAATAGGGGTGAAACTCTTTAAGTGCTACCAATGCGTTAAGATTAGCGACTAATAGCGGGTGAGATGGATTAATTAAACTGTAAACCATCCACATCCCTTCTCTTTGAGCTGAAACCAAGCCCATCCTTTTTAGGTATTGCAGTTGCTTAGACACTTTTACTTGAGACTCATCTAAAATCTCTTGAAAATGGCAAACACACAAAGCCCCTTGCATCAGCAAGTTAAGTATGCGAATCCGTTGTATATCGGAAAGGCATTTGTATAACTTATCTAATTCCATTCTTAGTATATCCTCTTATATGCATATCCTAACATGATTATATATTAATTGTGTTTATAATTTAAAACTCTTAAAGTAAATACCCGAAGTATATACAGAAATTCCTGACGCTTTAATGATGACATACATTTCACAATGTAATATTTAAGCTACGGAAATAAAAAAATGATTATAAATCTTTTAATTGGATATTAAGAAGCATGCAGTAGGGCTAGTTTTTTTAAACATTGCAACATCCTATATGAGTCGCAGTAAAATGGGTCAATGCATAACTCCATTATAAAGATAGCTAAAAAAATAGTTTACTATTTTAGTAGGTTAAGTATACTAGCATTGATATAAATGTAATATTCAGGGAATCTATAATGCGTTTAACTACTAAAGGTCGTTATGCTGTAACAGCAATGCTGGATCTAGCATTTCATAGCCAAACAAATCCAGTTACTTTAACTGATATAGCGGCAAGGCAAACAATTTCGTTGTCTTATTTAGAACAACTATTCGCTCGATTGCGAAAAGCAGATATGGTTAAAGGCATCCGTGGCCCAGGTGGGGGTTATACACTTTCCCATGACCCTGACAACATCAATATAGCAGACATTATTGCAGCTGTTGATGAACCAATTGATGCTACTAAATGTGGTGGAGAAGGTAATTGTCATAATGAAAAAGCTTGTTTAACTCATGATTTATGGATGGGTCTTAGCGTACAAATTAAAGATTATTTAAAAGGTATTACGCTAGGCCAGTTAATTGAAAATCATCGTATTCAAGAAACAGCTAAAAGGCAAAATGAAGATTCGGTAAGCGTAATTGAAATACACAGAAATAGTGAGCTAACCTCTAATTTGTGATTTATTTTGATCATAATGCCTCAACCCCGCTTGATAAGCGTGTAGTTGAGGCAATGTTACCTTTTTTAACCACCTATTATGGTAACCCATCAAGTTTATATCGGCACGGTAGGTTAGTACGAAGTGCAATTGATACGGCTAGAGAGCAAGTAGCCACATTGATAGATGCAAAAGCTTCGGAAGTTTTATTTACATCTGGCGGCACAGAAGCAAATAATCTGGCATTAAATTCAGTGCCTCACACTAGTAATATTGCTATTTCTTCAATTGAACACCCCTCTGTATTTGATTTCGCGAATCACCTAAAATCACATGGTGCAAACTTACATCTCATTAAAGTTGACCCCGCCGGTGTCATATCTGCCGATTCAATTAATGACTTATTATCATTAAAACCACAATTAGTTTCAATAATGTTAGCTAATAATGAAACTGGTGTATTACAAAATATAAGGCAATTTTCACAAATTCTTAAAAAAAACTCTATTTTATTACACACGGATGCTGTACAGGCCATAGGTAAAATCAAGGTATCTTTCAAACAATTGGGTGTAGATTTACTTAGCTTATCTAGCCATAAAATATACGGACCAAAAGGTTGTGGCGCTCTGATATACAACAATACACTTACTTTAAACCCTATACTATTTGGCGGTCAACAAGAGAAATATTTACGCCCTGGTACAGAAAACGTTGCAGCGATTGTTGGTTTTGGCAAAGCTGCGGAATTAGCAAGCCTTGAACTAGAGCAACGTAGCGACCATCTAAATACTCTAAGACTAACACTTGAAAAAGAATTAATTAAAATCCCAAATTTATGCATTTTCTCTGAAACCGCGCCAAGACTTCCTAATACTATACAATTTGGCATTGTCGGCATAGATGGAGAAATGCTATTAATGAACCTAGATAAGCAAGGTATTGCAGTATCAAGTGGCTCAGCTTGCAAAAGTGGTAGTCAAGAAATTAGCCCAGTTCTAAAGGCCATGAACATAGCACCCGAAATTGCTAAAAGCGCAATAAGAGTCAGTTTAGGTATGGGTAATACTGAGGTCCAGATCAGTCAATTTGTAAAACAATTACAAGCACATATTAATTATTTATAAGGAAGCTAAAATGTCTGTCATATTAACTCAAAATGCAGCACTTCAAATCACTAAACAACTCGATAAACGTGGTAAGGGTATTGGTTTAAAACTAGGTGTTAAGAAATCAGGCTGCTCAGGTTACGCCTATGTTTTAAATTATGCGGATGAACTCCAATCAGACGATAAGATTTTTGAGAATTTTGGCGTAAAAGTAATTGTATCTTCTGTTGATTTAGAGTTTGTAGACGGCATTCAATTAGATTACCGTAGAGAAGGGATTAATGCCGCCTTTAAATTTGATAACCCAAATGTAAAAGGTACTTGTGGTTGTGGAGAGAGTTTCTCTGTGAACTAACTCACCCCCATCTATAAATTAACTTAAAGATGGAGGTCTATAATAATAAATTTTAGATTGATAATCTTTAATCTAACTTACCGTGACAATGCTTATATTTTTTACCTGAACCACATGTACAAGGGTCATTACGCCCTACTTTATCACGCTGACGCACAAAAGGTATATCTTCTGAGCTATCATCACTTATAGCGTGTTGTTGCTGTTGATTTTCAAAGATGTCAATACTTGGAGCTTCAGCATGTTCAAAATGCATTTCTTTGGGTGCTTGCATTTGTTCATCTAGTGCTTGCACATCTTCTTCCTGACGAACTTGAACTTTAAACAAAACACTGACTACTTCATATTTAATATGTTCAAGTAAATTAGTGAACATTTCAAAAGCTTCGCGCTTATACTCTTGCTTAGGATCTTTCTGCGCATAACCTCTAAAATGGATACCTTGACGCAGATAATCCATAGCAGCTAAATGTTCTTTCCAACTAGTATCCAATACTTGTAACATTATTGATTTTTCAAAATGTCGTAAAACGTCTGCAGTTATCTTAATTTCTTTGTCTTTATGATTTTGTTCTAAAATTTCAACAATACGTGTACGTAAACTATATTCTTGTAGCGTATGATCTTCGTCTAACATTTTTTGCAGTGGAATTTCGACATTAAACTCATGCAATATATGCTCTTCTAAACCCTCTATATCCCATTGCTCAACCATGGTTTTCGCGGGAATATACTGATTGATAACATTATTAACTACATCTTCACGAATCGCGGTTATAATCTCTGAAATTTCAGAGGCTGCCATCAACTCGTTACGTTGACCATAAATAACTTTTCTTTGATCATTAGCTACATCGTCATAAGCTAAAATTTCTTTACGAATATCAAAGTTTCGACCTTCGACTTTACGTTGCGCATTTTCAATTGAACGTGTAACCCAAGGATGCTCAATAGCTTCGCCATCTCCCATACCCAATTTTTTCATTAATCCTGCAACTCGATCAGACGCAAATATTCTCATCAAATCATCTTGTAAGGACAAATAAAATCTAGTTGATCCAGGATCACCTTGACGGCCAGAACGACCTCTTAATTGATTATCGATACGTCGTGATTCATGACGTTCTGAACCGATAACATGTAAACCACCACTGGCTAAAACTTGATCATGACGTTCTTGCCAACGAGCCTTAACTAAATCCTTTTCTGCTTGACTTGCACCCTCACCTAATAATTTGTATTCAGCCTCTAAATTACCACCCAATACAATATCAGTACCACGACCCGCCATGTTAGTTGCAATGGTCACCGCACCAGAGACACCCGCTTGCTCAATGATATGAGCTTCGCGTTCATGCTGTTTAGCATTTAATACTTCATGCATAATACCTTGTTTATTCAACAATGCAGATAATCTTTCTGAATTTTCAATAGACGTTGTACCGACTAAAACAGGTTGCCCTCTACTGACACAATCTTTTATATCCAAAGCAACAGCGTTATATTTTTCATCCGTTGTTAAATAGACTAAATCACCTAAATCTTTTCTGATTAATGGGCGATGTGTCGGAATAACAACCACCTCTAAACCATAAATTTTATTTAACTCAAAAGCTTCTGTATCTGCAGTACCAGTCATACCCGATAATTTCTCATACAAACGGAAATAATTTTGGAACGTTATAGAAGCGAGTGTTTGATTTTCATTGTTAATCGGTACGTTTTCCTTAGCTTCAATGGCTTGATGTAAGCCTTCAGACCAACGGCGGCCTGGCATAATTCGCCCCGTAAACTCATCAACAATGATAACTTCATTATCAGCTACTATATAATCAACGTCCTTTTTAAATAAGGCATGGCCTCTTAAAGACGCATTTAAATAATGCATTAAACGTATGTTAGTTGCGTCATACAAACTAGTGCCTTCTGTCATTAAACCATGTTGAAGCATTAATTCTTCAATATGCTCATGACCAGATTCTGTTAAATACACCTGACGCGTTTTTTCATCAACTGTATAATCACCCGGCCGATCATCACTCTCTTGTAATTTTAATAACGGAATAACAGCATTGGCTTTTATATAAATCTCAGTACTTTCTTCTGTTGGCCCAGAGATAATTAATGGTGTGCGGGCTTCGTCAATTAAAATAGAGTCAACTTCATCAACAATAGCAAAACTTAATTCGCGCTGTACCTTTTGATCCAAACTAAAAGCCATGTTATCGCGGAGATAATCAAAACCAAATTCGTTATTAGTTCCATAGGTTATATCAGCCGCATAAGCGTCTCTTCTAGCAACATGTTCTAATTGACTAACAATAACACCGGTTGTTAAGCCTAAAAATCCATATAAACGACCCATCCATTCCGAATCACGTTTTGCTAAATAATCATTAACAGTAACAACATGCACGCCCTTTCCAGGTAAGGCGTTAAGATATGCGGCCAAAGTAGCCATTAAAGTTTTACCTTCACCCGTTTTCATTTCGGCAATTTTGCCATCATGAAGCATCATGCCACCGATAAACTGCACATCGAAATGGCGCATATTAAAAACACGTGAAGAAGCTTCTCTTACTGTCGCAAAGGCTTCTGGTATTAAATTATCTAAGGCCTCACCCTGTGATAAACGGTCACGAAACTCTTGGGTTTTGGCTTTAAGAGCTTCATCTGTTAATTTTTCATATTCGAAAGCTAAAGCGTTAATTTTTTTAACTAACTTCTTTTTCTTCTTTACCAGCCTATCGTTACGGCTTCCTACAACAAGTTTGACTAGCTTACCCAGC
>CAIVAH010000023.1 GCA_903903765.1 uncultured Methylococcaceae bacterium | reverse complement strand
GCCCAAAATGGCGGTGCATTTAAAAAAGAGAGGGTTGATTTTGGTTGCGTAGCAGTTTCTTCGCCATAATGTCTGGCGACGATGATACCTAAGGTAAAGACGATGGGTGCCGCAGAAAATAGATCAACTTGTATTGCCACGGAGCGTGCCCAATAGCCAAATGTTTGCTCTAAGACAGGTAAGCCTAAATAGGTAACATTAGGGACTGCTGCTAAGATGATGGCGCCTAAGCGTTTGTTTTCAAGTTTTAAGCAGATGCCAATGAGCCACGTGCAAAACATGGCGAGTAATATGCTGGTGAGTCCCACCAGCATAAAATTAAAAGAATGCACGCCTAAGTCAGAGCTCCATAAAACCTCTAAGACCATGGCGGGCAATAATAAATAGTAAACCACTGAGGTTAGTATTAATCGAGTTTGTTCTGCACCTAAATTACCGGGTTTAGTTATTTTCCAGACTATTCCACAAGTCATTAACAGGGACATTTGTAATAATGTTGAGTTCATACTCTTATTAATTGTATCTAAGTCAAGTTACGGTAATATATAGCATATAAATAGATATCTTTAGGAGAAATACATGCAGTATGTTAAACGTTTTAAGATAGTTGGTATTGTATTATTAGCGTTGAATAGTGGGATTACAGTAGCAGAAGAACATGAACTTCAGGCTATATCACCAGTAGAGTCAGAGCAGTTATTACAAAAAAAATCCGCTATTATTCTGGATGTTCGAGAAGATAGTGAATGGAATGAACAACATATTCCGGGGGCAATCCATATTCCTTTAGGGCAATTATCTGAGCGGTTAACTGAGCTTAATCAATACAAAGATAGTCAGATTATTGCCCAATGTCGTTCTGGTCGACGCTCTGCGCAAGCCAGTGATGTGTTAAAATCAGCGGGTTTTTCTAAAGTCTATAATTTAGAAGGTGGGATTATAGCTTGGGAGAAAGCCGGTTTAAAAACAGAGTAAGGTTTAGTCCTTTAAATTTTAACAATTCTTAATTTTATGCCCTTTTTATGACATTGATATCAACTAAAGTAATTCCAGTCCGCGAACGTTTAATTATGGCGTTGGATGTTCCGAGTATCCCAGAAGCACAGGCCTTAGTGGAAGAGTTAGGTGATTCAGTGATTTTTTATAAAGTGGGCATGGAATTATTTATGTCTGGCGATTATTTCGGCTTTATTGAGTGGTTAAAACAACAGCACAAAAAAGTATTTGTTGATCTTAAGTTCTTTGACGTGCCTGAAACGGTGGGTAGGGCGATTAAAGCCTTAAGTAGCAAAGGCGTTGACCTAGCAACTATTCATGGTAATGATGCCATTATGGAAGCTGCGGCTAAATCTAAAGGCGATCTTAAAGTATTAGCTGTTACAGCATTAACAAGTTTAGATCGCGGTGATTTAGATGACTTAGGCTTTAAATGTGATGTGCGAGATTTAGTATTGTCACGTGCGAAACGTGCTTTACAGATAGGTTGTGATGGTATCGTTTCATCAGGTTTAGAAGTATCTATGCTCAGAGAAGAGTTGGGCCATAAATTATTAGTGGTCACGCCGGGTATTCGTCCTGTTGATAATCGTGAAGAGGATGATCAAAAACGTGTGGTTAGTGTAGAGATGGCTTTTGAAAATGGTGCAGACTATATTGTGGTAGGACGTCCTATTCGTGATGCAGCAGATCGTAAAGCCATGGCTGAGAAGATTCAGTCTCAGATTTTGGCTCAGTTTTAATAGCAATTCATAAAGATTTACCTTAGATAATTTTAAATCTTACTTATCAAACTTAATTACTTGCAAAGACTATGTTATTTGATCCTGCTTTTACGTCTTCTTATTGGGTCGCTTTTTTAATGGGCTTATTTAGTAGTCTGCATTGTATTGGTATGTGTGGATCAATTATAGGGACTTTAACACTGAGTTTAAGTCCGGAAATCCGTAATAATAAGAAACTTTTATTACCGTTTGTGTTTAATTACAACTTTGGTCGCATTACTAGTTATGCCTTAGGAGGCGCGTTAGTAGGCACCATTGAAACCCTGTTATCTATGCCTTTAGGTGAGATACATGGACATCGTTTATTGCAGTTATTGTCTGCGGTGATTATGGCGGGTGCTGGGGTTTATATTGCGGGTTGGTTTCCTAGATTTGCTTATATAGAAAAAGCCGGTATCAATATTTGGAAAACTATAGAGCCTTATGGGCGTAAACTTATTCCTGTTAAAAATCATACACAAGCGTATTTGTTTGGTATGGTTTGGGGTTGGTTACCTTGTGGTTTGGTTTATTCAGCATTAGCCTTGGCGGCCACTTCCGGTGATGTGACTCAGAGTGCTTTTACTATGTTGGCTTTTGGCTTGGGTACATTACCTGCCGTGATGGGTATAGGGGTAATGACACAGGTTTTAACAAAGTTATCTCGGATGCAGCGTTTTAAGCAGTTAATAGGGATTTTTATGGTTTTGTTAGCTTTATTAGCGGCATTTCCATGGCTTAATCCGATGGTAATCACCGATCATACTATGCATCATTAGAAGTTTATGGGGCATTTTAAAACAATCATTGGGCATTCGCCGTCTTTAGAGTCAATTATTCGTAGTGCAAAAATGGTCGCTGCCACTGATGTGACTGTGTTAATAAAAGGCGAAACCGGCACTGGCAAAGAGTTATTTGCTAATGCTATTCAAAAAGAAAGTACGCGTGCTGATAAGCCATTTATTAGTCTAAATTGCGCAGCCTTATCAGAAAGTTTAATTGAGTCTGAATTGTTTGGGCACAAAAAAGGTGCTTTTACTGGCGCGGCAACTAATAAGGTTGGCTTGTTTGAGTCTGCTGATGGCGGTACGGTCTTTTTGGATGAAATTAACTCTTTGCCACTTTCAATTCAAGCTAAGTTATTACGTTTCTTAGAGTCGGGTGAGTGTCTAGCTGTGGGGGATACCAAACCGTATTTTGTTAATGTACGCATCATAGCCGCTACTAATGCTGATTTAAATCAGCAAGTAAAAGCCGGTGCGTTTAGACGAGATTTATATTATCGTTTAGATGTGGTGCCTTTGGAGTTGCCTCCGTTGGCAAAACGCCTTGAAGATATTGAGCATCTCATTAAGCACTTTATGGCGATGGCTGCGGATACGCATGGCATAGAACCTCCGGCGATTAGTAAGCAGGCTTTAAATGCATTAAAGTCTCATGCTTGGCCAGGTAATATTAGGGAATTACGCAATTTATGTGAGCGACTGAGTATTTTATTGGCGGGTAAAACCATCGAGCCAGAAAATCTGCCCACTGAATTTTCCGGCTCTGGTGGGCATTCTGTATCAATCCCCACAAACTTTACTTTGCCGCATGAGGGTCTAAATTTAGAGCGTTTAGAAGTTGATCTTATTCAACAAGCCTTGGATCGGACCAAAGGTAACCGGAGTAAATCTGCAAAACTATTAGGACTAACGCGAGATACCTTGTTATATCGTATGCAAAAGCACGGTTTTAAAGGTTCTGAAAAGTAACCTTAGCCTTTAAAAGAATTCAGCCTTGCGTGGTTCATTACAGATTTTAAGTCACTTACTGCTTGAGCTAAGCCCACAAATAATGCATGAGCAATAATAGAGTGGCCAATGTTGAGTTCGACTATTTCGGGTATAGCACAAATAGCTTCAACATTATCAAGGTTTAAACCATGCCCTGCGTTGACTTGTAAGCCTGCACGGTGTGCGTATTTGGCGGCCTCTATAATGCGGATAAGTTCAAGGTTTTTTTCTTCTGGGGTATCTGCATCAGCGTAACAGCCCGTATGGAGTTCAATCACTGGTGCGCCTGCAGCAACGGCCGCATCAATTTGAACTTTATCAGGGTCTATAAACAAAGACACCTCTATGCCGGCCGTTGTTAAACTCGTACAAGCGTCTTTCATGCGGCTGATATTACCGGCAATTTCTAGTCCCCCTTCTGTCGTTAATTCTTCACGTTTTTCTGGGACTAAGCAGCATGCGTAAGGTAATACCTTAAGTGCGATGCCAATCATTTCATCGGTAACAGCCATTTCCATATTCAACCGAGTTTGTAGGGTCTCTTTTAATAAGAACAAGTCTCTATCTTGAATATGTCGTCGGTCTTCTCGTAAATGAGCAGTAATACCATCAGCGCCGGCTTGTTCAGCCATGAGTGCTGCTTGTACAGGGTCTGGATAGCGTGTGCCTCTAGCCTGTCTAATGGTACATATATGGTCAATGTTAACGCCTAGTAATATATTGGATGATTTCATTTTTCTAAATGTTGCATGATTTGGTTAATAACAGCTCTGCTTTTTAAAGGTTTGCCATTAAGGTGAGTCGCTATCACTCGGCGCATCAGGAATTTGGCTTCTAACAAAGTTTGAGTAGTTAACTGTTGTCTGTGGTTAAGAGCGATTAAGGTCGTGCCAGAAAAATGGCCGTCGATGGCACATATTGCACCTTGTTCTAAATCGAAGTGATACATTGACGCCGAGTTTATTTGGGTGTTATTGGTATCATAATCTAATGCTAAACCGTAACCACAAACGGTCATTAAATCCAGTTCAAAATAACGCAGGGTTTCTTCTATATTGGCGCTTGCTATGAGTTGGCTTATGCAGGTTTTATAATACTCAAACACTTCTGGGTGTGGGTCATATTTATGTAAAAAACAGGTAATTAGTTCATTGACATAAAAGCCACAGTATAGACCGATGCCTTGTAAGCTTTCGGTTGCTTCTGCCATTTCTACATGACTCAGCGTTTTTAGGTCGGTTTTTCCAAAATAAGATATTTTTAAGGGAATAAAGGCTTGTAAAAGGCCAGCCGTTTTAGATTTAACTTTTCTAACGCCTTTAGCTAACACAGAGATTCTACCGAAATCTTGAGTTAGTACGTCAATAATTAAACTGGTTTCTCGATATTTACGCTGTGCAAGAATATAGGCAGGTTGTAAATAAACGATATTATCAGTCATTAAATCCTAGGCTTTGCATAGCTCTTTCATTATCAGACCAATTCTTTTTAACTTTAACCCACAGTTGTAAATACACTTTTTGAGCAATGAGTTTTTCAATATCTATACGCGCATCGGTGCCAACGCTTTTAAGCATTTCGCCATCTTTACCAATCACGATGGTTTTTTGACCCAGTCTTTCTACCCAAATAATGGCGTATATTTTGGTTATATTTTCATGCTCTTCGTAGCGTTCCATTTCTACCGTTAAGGCGTAGGGCACCTCATCACCTAGGCGACGTGTTAATTTTTCTCTGATAATCTCAGCGGCTAAAAAGCGCTCGGGTCGGTCAGTGATTTGATCTTCAGGATAAATTAAGTCGTTTTCGGGTAATAATTTCATGATTAAACTTTCTAACTCATTTAAGTTAGTTCGTTTTAAAGCTGAAATTGGAATTAGATGTTCAAAGGGAAAACGATGTTGGGCTTCTGCAAAGAAGGCCAATATTTCATCTTTCTCTTTAACTTTATCGACTTTATTAACCGCTAAAATTACGGGTAAACCGGCTTGTTCAAGTTTTTTAAAAATAACTTCATCATATTCATGCCAAGATAAACCATCAATTAACCACACGATAACATCAACTCCTAAGAGGGTTGTATCAGCTGTGCGGTTTAAATAACGGTTTAGCGCTTTAGATTCGTTATTATGCATGCCGGGTGTGTCCATATAAATGGCTTGCCCAGCTTCTGTGGTATTAATACCTAAGATACGATGTCTTGTTGTTTGCGGTTTACGCGAGGTAATACTGATTTTTTGCTTTAGTAAATGATTCATCAGCGTTGATTTGCCGACATTTGGGCGCCCAATTAGCGCTACGAAACCACAATTCATTACTTAACCTTATTAAGTTGTTCTAGCATAAGTTCTGCCGCTGCTTGCTCGGCTTTTTTTCTGGATATACCTGCTCCAATACAAGTGATGTCTAGTAACGGGATTTGGCATCTGACTTCAAATGTTTGTTCGTGTGCGAGGCCAGACATGGTGACTAAAGTATATTCAGGGAGTTCTTGTTTTTTAGACTGCATGATTTCTTGCAGTTGGGTTTTTGGGTCTTTTTGCCAGTTATTTAAGGATAAGCTGTCGAGTTTATCTTTAAATAAGACTTCAATCCAGTTTTGACAGGCATCAATCCCTTGATCTTTAAATAAAGCGCCCATAATGGCTTCTAAGGCATCAGATAAAATAGAATCTCGACGAAAGCCGCCGCTTTTGAGTTCTCCAGAACCTAGAAATAAATAATCTCCTAGTTGATGCTGTCTGGCTAATTCGGCTAAGGAGCCTTGATTAACGAGGCTAGCTCTTAAGCGACTGAGGACACCTTCACTGGCCTCGGGAAACAGATCATATAGTTTTTGAGCGATGACAAAGCCTAATATTGAGTCGCCTAGAAACTCTAGGCGTTCATTATTTTTTGCGTTTGCACTCCGATGCGTAAGCGCCGCAGTGAATAGTTCAGGATTATTAAAGTTTAATCCCAGTTTTCTACTTAAAACATCGGCTTTTTTAATCACCATGCACCTGCTGGTGTTGTCATTAAAGTAGTCGTATTTAAACTTATTTGATAAATGTTGGTGTACTTTAAAAGCACTATTGGCTGATTCCTATTTTAAAATTGTCCCAATACGGCTGAAGCCGATGCCGGTGTTTTGTAAATCCCAATTCATCCAAATAAAAAACGCTTTACCGACCAAATTGGCTTCGGGTACTGGCCCCCAGTAACGACTATCATTACTGTTGTCACGATTATCGCCCATGGCGAAGTAATGCCCCTCTGGAACTTCGTAAACGAATTCAACGGTGGGAGCACCATTTCTAATTAGAATGCTATGTTCTACGCCCGTTAAGTTTTCCACAAATTCTTCGGCGCCTGTCATATCTTCGCCTTGACCAACACCGTGATAAGTACCCATCGATACTTCTTTAATTTCTTGACCGTTTACGGTAAGTTTTTTATTGGTGTATTCAATTTTGTCACCCGGTAAGCCAATAATGCGTTTGATGTAATCAACTGTAGGATC
This sequence comes from uncultured Methylococcaceae bacterium, assembly GCA_903903765.1. Taxonomy (GTDB): domain Bacteria; phylum Pseudomonadota; class Gammaproteobacteria; order Methylococcales; family Methylomonadaceae; genus Methylobacter_C. The sequence goes on along the minus strand of CAIVAH010000023.1, from coordinate 487 downwards.
TTTGGGGTAACGGAATACAAAAATATCACCACGCTCTGGTTTATTAATCTCTAGAATTTTTTTATTGATGATGGGTAAGCGAATCCCGTATGTGAATTTGTTAACCAATATAAAATCGCCCACCAATAGTGTTGGCATCATAGAGCCAGAGGGGATTCTGAAGGGTTCTGCTATAAATGATCTTAGCAATAAAACAATGAGTACGATAGGAAAGAACGATCGTGCATATTCAACATAGAAGGGTTCATTTTCTTCACTAAAGGTTTCGCCTTTTGATTTAAGAATGAGTAAATAGCCACCCCAGATAACGCCAGTAACAATAGTTGCTACGAACAAGTAAAAAGAAAAATCGTAATCCATAGTGTTTTTTATGTCTGTTGAGTTTAAAGGTTTAGGGTACTTCTACTTATTCTTTATTTAATTGTAATACCGCTAAGAAGGCTTCTTGAGGTATTTCAATATTGCCTACTTGTTTCATGCGTTTTTT
>CAIVAH010000022.1 GCA_903903765.1 uncultured Methylococcaceae bacterium | reverse complement strand
CATTAATCCCTCTAAAATTGGAGGGGCTCTGGTTTTAAAAAGTATTCAACAATCCTGGAATTTTTATGACTACCTGGCTAGAAACTTGTCAAGAACAGCTTGCGCGATTAGAAGTGACTTCTGTCCTCGCAGATAAACTAGTAACGCTATGTAACAAAACTAGTGAAGATTTAGCACCTGAACTTGTGCAACGCCTTAATGTTGAACAAGTACGCTTAAATCGTCAACTAGAACGCTTACATGCAAACCGATTTGAAGTAGCCGTTATTGGTTTAGAAAAAGCAGGTAAGAGTGCCTTGTTAAATGCTTGGTTAGGTCAAGAAATTTTACCTTCAGCTCGGGAAAGATGTACCTTTACCAGCACAGAGATTTGGTCGGCTCAGACCGAACAAGATCAATTACTATTCATTCAATACTATACCAAGGAAGAAATTGGCACATTACAGCACCAAAGGAAATTGGCGCTAGAAGGTTTGTTGAATGATAAAGAAAGAAAAGAAATCCAAGAGGATTATGATTACACTGAAAAAAATCTCACAGCGATCTACGAATTTACAAAACAAAAGAACGGTTATACTCAAAGTTTTATAGATATAAGTGAAGTGCACGAGCAATTGCAATCGGCGGTTTTTAAAAACCGAGCGCAGTCATTGGCTATCAAACGTATTCAGCTTAAAACAGTGCGCTTAAGAAGTGATAGAGACATTGTTTTTCATGATGTACCTGGTTTTAACTCAGGTATTCAAATGCATTCAGATCAAGCGATAGATCGATTAAAAGGTTGTGATGCCATTATCTACGCAAAAGAAATGAAGCAGCCCTCTATTACAGGGCCAGAAAAAGAGATTTTGTTGATTGCGGATTCTGATGATCCAAGTATTAAAGTCTCTGACAAAGTATTTTTAGTATTAACTCAAGCCGATGCGCTTGATGATCAAATTGATTTTAAAGAAACTCTGCAAAAGCACAAAACATATTGGCCCGACGTGCCAGAAAGACGCATGATTCCTGTTTGCGCGCGTGCTCATTTAGTTGAGTTTGGTATCCCATCAGAAGACACTTTAAGGCGTACAAAAAGTGCTGATGACAAATTAAAATTAAGAAAACTAGGTATAACTGATGGTATTGCTATCCTTAAAGAGATGGTGAGCCACTATATTGATCACGAGCGTGCCGAAGCCTTACAAAGACGTTGTGATGCTTTGGTTGCCAATATATTGCAATATGCCGTTGATATTTTAGTCAGGCTTGAACCTACTTATGCTGAGTTTGCTGAGGGAGAAGTAGAAGAAGATGATCTACTCGGCAAAGACTTTAATCAGTGGTGGGGTCGTGAATGGCAACGCATTAAAAAAGATTTTGATGTTTGGTATGCTGAGAGTATTCAGGGTCGTAAAGAAGCTGATGCTTTGGGTGCAGAGCATCAAGAGTTAGCGACTTTACACGCAGCGTATGATGCAAAGATTGAAGCCTTGTTGTCCAATTTGACAACCGGTCAAATGGATGAATTAAAACGTATTTATACCGCGGGTAGAACCATTTCTATGCCAGATCCGCGGGAAGGTAATTATAAAATTCGTGAAGAACTCTTTAGAGAGATTCAACAAAAATTTGAAACAGAACTAACCGATCAATTGGCACAATCTTTACAAGTCTTGAT
>CAIVAH010000021.1 GCA_903903765.1 uncultured Methylococcaceae bacterium | reverse complement strand
GAGTTACATCATTAGTTTCAGCAACAATGTTGTATTTAGTGTTTTGCTCTAACAGTATTCTGATCCCGAATCTAACAATATCGTGATCATCTGCAATGATTATTTTTTTTATTATATTCACTGATTCATAATAATATATATATATTACTACTTAATAATTGCTTTATGAACATAATAATACCTTAAATAGAAGGCAAATATGGCCTTATATCTCAGCTATAAGCAGTTTAGAATGTAGTGTTAAATTTGGACTGCACAAAAAAGCCTCTTAATCGAGTCTTTTAGTTGTAGAGAGCGGTTTATACTTTGGCAAAAAAATTCCATAGCCAGCCTAATACACTTAAATGACATCACTTTATAACTCGATTTGGTTTTTACAATTACTTAATGCCATCCTACTGGGCGGTTTAATTGTTTGTGGGTTAACACATTTGTGGCAACGTTTTTTTAGTAAACCCCAAGCCTTACGCTTTGAAAATGAAAAGATGATTAATTTCATTTTGAATAGTAGCCCTTTTCTGCTGGCCTATTGGGATACCAATTTAATCAATAAATTTGCAAATACCGCATATGCACGTTGGTTTTCAATAGCCAAAAACAATATCTCTGGAATGATGATTAAGCAGGTCATCGGTGAAGGATTGTACGCACAAAATTTACCCTTCATTGAGAAAGCCTTACAAGGCCAACCTCAAGAGTTTATCCGTGAAATTATGAACCCACAAACAGGGGAGATAATTCTTACCCAGTTTAACTATATCCCACATTTTGATGTTAACAATAGAGTATTAGGATTTTATGTAATGGGGATTGATATCTCTGCCAATGCTAATTTGGCTGAATACCAATACCAATACGAAGCTATTTTTGATCGAATAAATAAGGGTGTTATCATTACCGACCCAGACAGACACATCACATATGTAAATCAAGCCTTTATTGAAATATCAGGCTACAACAAGAATGATATAAAAGGCAAATCTCCAAATGTCTTACAAGGCGCTGATACGGATGCCAATGATGCATTACTTATCCGCAAAGCTCTCGGCGATTTAAAACCCATACAAATAGAAATACTTAATTACCGAAAAGACGGCAGACCCTATTGGGTAGACATTACCATCAGCCCCATTTTTGACAGTAACGGGGAGCTATCTATGTTCGTAGGTTTTCAATCCGATATTACGGCTAGAAAAAAACAAGAACAACAAATGATTTTTATGCGATCTATTGTGGATAACTCTCCTGACTTAATCTCCATGGCTAATCTTGAAGGACAGATTACCTACATGAACCAAGCAGGCCTTGATATGCTGGGCATAGGTGGTATAAAAAATATACAAAATTTACAAGTAAAAAACTTTCATAGTGTCGAAGAATATGAACGTATTTGTGATATCGGCGTTAAAACCGCCATTGCAGACGGAATATGGCAAGGGGAAGCATCTGTATTACACCATAATGGTTACGAAATACCTTGCTACCAAATAATCCAGTCTCATATTGATAATAAATCAGCGAAGTATAGTTTTATATCGACCATCATTCGCGATATGACCAAAATTAAAGAAAATGAAAAACAACTCATTTTATCGCGACAAAAAGCAGAACATTTAGCTGAAACAAAAACCGAATTTTTAAGAAATATGTCTCATGAAATTCGTACGCCCATGAATGCCATTTTAGGCTTCTCTGACTTGGCATTAAGACATAAACTGTCACCAAAATCGGAAGAATACTTCTCAAAAATTAAATCTGCCTCTCAAGGCATGTTAAATATTTTAAATGACATTTTAGAGTTTTCTAAGTTAGAAGCCCACGCTATTCATATTAAACTCAGCCCTTTTAATTTACATAAATTACAAACGCATTTACTCATGTTATTCACAGATTTAAACGAGCGTAAAGGTAATTCGTTTAATGTCAATATCGCAGCTGATGTCCCAGTCCATGTATTCGGCGACTACATTAGAATTGAACAGGTACTGATCAATCTTTTAGCCAATGCCACAAAATTTACCCATACCGGGGCGGTTAAATTAGATATCACTCTGGTTAGCCTAGATGAATTAGAGACAACTTTACAATTTTCGGTCACTGATACAGGCATCGGAATTTCTGATCTTGATCAATCAAAGATACTGAAACCATTTGTGCAAGCAGACAGTGGGGTTAGTCGTCGCTTTGGCGGTACGGGTTTAGGTTTAAGTATCTGTGTACAACTTTTAGATTTGATGAAAAGTGAATTAAAAATTAGTAGCGTGATGGGTCAAGGAAGTCGCTTTTACTTTGAACTGCCATTAAGGCTGAGTACTGCTGAAGAAACAACTGAATATAAAGACGATTTTGATTTTTCAAATTATTCACAGGAAACTATTAATCGGTATTTAAAAAACATAAAGATTTTGGTGGCTGAAGATAATATGTTTAATCAACAAGTGATTAAAGAATTGCTTAAATTATCCAACATTAATATGACCATCGTTAATAATGGCGCGGAAGCTGTACAAGCCTTAAAGAAAGACCGCTTCGATATGATATTAATGGATCTAAACATGCCTGTGATGGATGGCTTTACAGCAACTAAATTGATTAAAGACCAAGTAGAATTTGAAAAATTACCGATTATTGGCTTATCTGCTGCGGTGACTAAAGAAGAACAGGAACAATGTTTTACGGTCGGGATGTTAGATTTTGTTGAAAAACCGATTGTGCCGACTAAGTTGATTAATACCATCTGCCGACACATCATTCCGTTAGACGTCATTACAGAACTTAAAACGGATAAAAACGAAACTGCACCCCAAGAAGGGCATAACTCAGAAAATACAGCAAGCCATGAAATTGAAATTTTAGGTCTAGATATCAGTTATTTAAAGGAAATTGTCGGTGCAGACCCTGATATTATCAAAACTTATTTACAGTTATTTGTAGATACTAGCACCGAAATTAGTGTCGCTATCATAGAGACAATTAAAGCAGAGCAATGCTTAGATGCTAGCAAAGCAGGACATAAATTAAAATCATCTGCCCAAACCATTGGAGCACTTAAGTTGGGCGAGTTATGTTATCAAATTGAAGTTGCTGGAAAAGCCGATGATTTAGCGACCCTCCAGCAACTGTTACCAGCGTTTGAGGAAGAATGGACAGAGGTGATAAAACATATTCAGAATTATGCCTCGGTATAAACCCCGAAATCCATAATTCTTTGATAACGATTCTTTAAGAGCACATCGATTTCTTGTTGTTTTAATTCATGCAAATGTCTAATTAGCGCTTCTTTTAAATTAGCGCTAATCGCAACAAAATCTCGATGTCCGCCGCCTAAGGGCTCTCTTACCACCTCATCAAGAAAGCCTTGCTCTCTGATGCGATCAGAGGTAATACCCATTGCTTCTGCGGCTAATTGCGATTTATCGGGACTTTTCCATAGAATGGAAGCACAACCTTCAGGTGAAATCACCGAATACGTACTGTATTCCAACATGATTAATCGATCCCCTACCCCAATCGCTAAAGCCCCGCCTGAACCACCTTCACCAATAATAGTGCAAATAATCGGCGTTTTTAGGGTTGTCATTTCAAATAGGTTCTTTGCAATCGCTTCACTCTGACCGCGTTCTTCTGCCCCTATACCCGGATACGCACCTGGTGTGTCAATTAAACAGATAATGGGCAATTTAAAGCGCTCAGCCATTTTCATAACTCTTAAGGCTTTACGATAACCTTCTGGACGCGGCATACCGAAGTTTCTATAAATTTTTTCTTTAGTATCTCGACCTTTTTGATGACCTATAATCATAACGGGTTGATCATCTAACCGCGCTAAACCACACACAATGGCAGGGTCATCCGCATAGGCTCTATCGCCATGCAACTCATGAAAATCGGTAAACATATGCTCAATATAATCCAGCGTATACGGTCTACCGGGGTGTCTTGAAAGTTGCGAGATTTGCCAATCGCTTAAGTTACTAAAAATACTCTCAGTTAGGGCAAAACTTCTATCTTCTAGCTGTTTAAGTGCGCCAGATATATCAATTTCATTATCAGACTCAACATTACGAAGTTCTTTTATTTTTGCTTCTAATTCAGCTATGGGTTGTTCAAAATCAAGAAAATTTAAATCCATGTAATCAGCTTAAGATGTTCAGTTAGGTTAATTGGGTAATTTTATAGAAATTTTGGCATTATTACTAAAGAATTTCATCTTTTTGTCACAGTACAGTAACTTGCCTACCAAAACTATAGTAAAATTTGGCCACATTCACCGTCTTTTTTCAATCCGCTAAACTGCACACAACAGCCATGTATACCATTACTAAAGAAGTTTATTTTTGTTACGGTCATCGCCTTATGAATCACCAAGGCAAATGTCGTAACCTACATGGCCACAGTGTAAAAGCCGCTATATCAATACAACAACCCACCCTAAATGCTGATGGCATGGTATGTGATTTTTCTGATATTAGAGATTGCGTTGAAGCATTTATTGAAAATCATTTAGACCATAATTTCTTGTTGCATGAGGATGACCCAATCATCCCAGCCTTAATCGCTAACAATGAACGCTATCTGGCTATTAAAAATCACCCAACGGCTGAAGTGATTAGTAAAATGATTTATGACTATATTAAAGCTGCTGGATTTAAGGTAGTTAATGTAACTTTATGGGAAACGGCGAGTGCATCCGCTTGTTATACTGAAGAATAGTTTTATCATCTGATGAGTTTTTTAAATCCCCTCAACAAGTCTTATTCTTTGGAAAAGATTTGTGAGTCTAATTACGCTAAACTTTTAAAATTACTGCCAGATCTACTGTTATTAAAACACGAATCAGTGGGTTATTCTGTCAATAATGTCGGTTTACAAATTAATTTACTCGGTGTTTCACCCTATACACTCACTTTAGAATTAAATCATCGTTTTAATTTTACTATCAATCAATACACTGCACCTGCGATTCAGGTTCGTTTGTATTTGGATATGTGTTTAGCAGAAGTTTTAAATGACCATGATAGAGTGCAAGTTCATAAAATATTTAAAGATCAAAGCCAAAGCACAGATATTATGCATTACAAATGGCAGTTAAATTATTTCTTACAAAAATGGTTGGATCACTGCTTATATAAAGCACAAGATATAACGAAAGTAGCTTAAAATTTATCTTTTAAAAATTAATCTAACATATGCCTGCGACAATATGTCACATTTCTTTTTGCAAACCCTATTGATATCATAAATCAACTTTTAAAAGTCCTAACAGACTTTGAGCTGAAAGTTGCGCAATATACTCCTAAATATTTTTATGGCGATTTAGTTACCCTAAGTCGCTATTTTTTTGCCTAGCCTATTAACAAGCCTCATACTTGACCCCTAAGCCTTTTAAACCACAATAACCTAGCGGATCTTTAGCTAGATATTGTTGATGATAATCTTCGGCATAATAAAAAACCTCAATAGCTTGTATGTCAGTGGTAATTTCTTGATGGCCAGCCGCCTGTAATTGCGTTTGATAATGCGCTTTTGAGGCTAATGCTGTTGTTAATTGATCTTGGTTAAAAGTGTATATACCTGACCGGTATTGCGTACCTAAGTCATTACCTTGCCGCATACCTTGCGTGGGATTATGTGCTGTCCAAAAAACTTTAAGTAAGTCTTCATAAGACACACATTTTGGATCATATACTACTAAAACCACTTCATTATGCGCCGTTAATCCCGTACATACTTCTGAGTAAGTGGGATTGGGCGTTAAGCCTGCCGTGTAACCCACTGCAGTGGAGTACACGCCATCTTGCTGCCAAAATTTTCTTTCAACTCCCCAAAAACACCCCATACCGAAACACGCTTGTTCCAGTCCACTTGGAAATGGCGGTTTTATAGGATGACCCAAGACAAAATGAGAGTTATTAATCTCCATCGGCGTATTTCTTCCTGGTAAAACTTGAGAAAGTTCCGGCAAATTTGATTTATTTGATGTTAAAATCATGCGATTAATTGCTAGTAATAGAGAGATTCATGATTGAACAAGATATCTTACGCCGATTTTTATTTGAAGAGTTAGGCATAAGAGGTGTGTGGGTTAATATAACAGCTAGCTGGCAAACTGCAAAAAAACATCAACAAGGCCCCGAAAACGCCCAACTTCTGTTAGGGCAAGGCTTAGCAGCCGTCACCTTATTGTCGGCCACTATTAAATTTAATGGCTCAATGATCATGCAAATTCAAGGTGAAGGTGATTTTAAAGCCTTAGTTGCACAAGCTACGCATGACAGAAATTTACGCGGCCTAATCCGCACTAATGAAGTCGTGGACAATGGTACGCTAAGCGAAATGTTTGGCAATAATGGTCGACTCGTTTTAACCATAGAGCCCGAAGATGCAAACCCTTACCAAGGTATTGTGGCGTTAGAAGGCTTAAATCTAGCCAATGCTTTAGAAGCCTATTTTGAAAAATCTGAACAATTGAATACCCGAGTCTGGTTATATGCTAATGCTGATACTGCCATGGGCTTATTGATTCAAGAACTGCCCTCAAAAAACTTAGATTCAAAAGAATGGGAACGCATTCAATTACTTGCTCATACGCTCACAGAAAAAGAAGCGTTGACCTGGGGTGCTGAAGAACTACTATATAAATTATTTAATGAAGATACAGTAAGAGTGTACGAACCTGAAACCGTGCAATTTAAATGTTCTTGTGGTCGGCCGCGTATTGAAAGAACCTTACGTGCTTTAGGTGCAGATGAACTCAATTCAATTTTAGCTGAACAAGGTAAAATTGAGGTCAATTGTGAATTTTGCGGAGCGCATTATTTATTTGACCCAATAGATGTTGCCAACGCCTTAAATGCTGAAAGTACAACAACCTTATCAGACACTGTGCATTAAAAATTCGATTAGCTTCGCCCCATGCCTTATTATTTAATCATCTCTAAAAGTAACACAACCCGCTAATGAAGTTAGAAAAAATTAAACTGTCGGGTTTTAAGTCTTTTGTTGATCCCACTGTTATTCCTATTAATGGAAATTTGACCGCTATTGTTGGCCCAAATGGTTGCGGAAAATCGAACATTATTGATGCCGTAAGATGGGTGATGGGCGAAAGCTCCGCTAAACATTTACGCGGCGGCAACATGACCGATGTTATTTTTAATGGTTCGTCAGGTCGCAAACCCGTTAGTACCGCATCGGTGGAACTTATCTTTGATAATTCTGATGATAAATTGGGGGGCGAATACGCCCAATACGACTCTATCGCCATAAAAAGACAAGTTAGCCGAGATGGTCAATCTTTATTCATGTTGAATGGATCCCGTTGCCGCAGAAAAGATATTACCGACTTGTTTTTAGGTACTGGCTTAGGCTCTAGAAGTTATGCGATTATTGAGCAAGGCACTATTTCTCGCATGGTAGAAGCCAAACCAGACGATCTACGCGTGCACATCGAAGAAGCCGCTGGCATCTCTAAATATAAAGAACGCCGCAGTGAAACTGAAACTCGTATGAAACATACGCGTGAAAATTTAGAACGCTTAGAAGACTTAAAAGATGAAGTTGAAAAACAACTCAAACATCTGCAAAAGCAAGCTGAAAAAGCAGAAAAATACACGGAGTTAAAACAACAAGAAAAACACTATAAATTAGAATTATTGGCCATGCGGTGGAATAGTCATTACCAAGCCGGCCAGCAACTCGATCTTAAACTAAAAGACACCGCAACTGAACACAATCGCTTATTCGTGGATGCCAGAGCGGCTGAAACAGCCATAGAAACTAAAAGACTTGGCTATAAAGATCAACAAAGTCAATTTAATAAAGCGCAAGAGGCCTACTATACGGTGGTTGCTGCCGTGAGTAGTCTTGAACAAGCCATCAAACATCATGAATCAAATCATGCTGAGACCTTAAATGATATTGAGCGCACTCAACAACAAGCGCAACTTTATCTGTCTCAACTGGAAGCAGATTTACAAACTTTAGATGAGATTAAAGAAAACTTAGCTGAAACCGAAGAAACCCTTGAATTGCAAGAAGAAAAGTCTGAGCAATTATTAGAAATTCAACAAGAAAACCAGCACCAAAAAGCCGCATGGCAACAGGAATGGGAAACTTATCGCTCACAATCATCTACTAACAAAGAACGAGCAGAAGTTAATAAAGTCAAAATCAGTCAACTCGAAAATCAACTTAGACAATTACAAATACGTCAGGATAAACTGCAAGCTGAACATAATGAGTTGAACACGACCCAAATTCAATTAGAATTGGATACTTTGGATGCAGATATTGAAATCATTAACTTTCAACGCGATGATTATCAAGCACAATTAGCACAATTACAGCATCAAATTAAAGCGCAACGCGATGAGATTAAACAACTGCATGACTATTTACATAGTCGACGCACGGAAAGCCAAAACTTAAAAGGCAAAATCACTTCCTTAGAATTATTGCAACAACATGCTATGGGTAAAGATAATAAAAACCTTAGTGCATGGTTGGCTGCAACGGGCTTAGCCAATAAACAGCGTTTAGCTGAATTCATTGAAGTGGAAAGTGGTTGGGATACCGCCGTTGAATTAGTTCTAAACAGTTACCTAGAAGCCATTTGCATCGAACACATCGATGCCTTAACCCCAAAACTTACAGAGTTAAATAAAGAATCTATTATCTTATTTGAATCTGAAACTAAAGTCATTAATAATCAGAGTTTTATCGACACAAGTAAAATCACTTTATTAAGTAAAATTAATGCACCGAGTGATCTAAGTCCATTTTTAACCGGCATTTATTGTGCTGATAATCTTGAAACGGCCAGAGCTTTAGCGATTAACTGTCAAGCACATGAATCTGTTATAACGCCGGATGGGACTTGGTTGGGACCCAACTGGCTAAAAATTACCCATGCTAAAGATAATAAAATGGGCGTGCTACAACGCGAAAAAGAACTTCGTGAACATAAGCTTCGCTTGGAACAGCTTAGTACAGAAATTTTAAGCTATGAGGAACAACTCTCAACGATTGAAGTTGCTCTAAAAGAAGCCGAGCAATTACGTGAAGCGATTCAACAACAAGACAATAAATTGGGCACTGAACTCTCTTCAAAAAGCGCTGAATTTAGTGCCTATAAAACCCGTTGGGAGCATCAACAACATCGTTTAGCGACTATTTCTAATGATTTACATGAAATTTTAAAAGAAAGTGCTGAATACGTTGAAACAATTGCGGAAGCTAAACTGTTACAAGAAGAGGCTGAATTAGTACTTGAACAACAAGATGATATTAAAATACAGCTCGAAGATCGGCAACAACAGTTACAAAATCAACACCATAATATTGAAGCTACGTTAAATGAACATCGACAGGCCTTATTCAGTCTCAAGGCCAAAAAAGACGCGCTTAAAGCCTCAGAAACTGCCAATATGACGCAAATTGAGCGTTTACGTGTTCAACATCAGCAAGCGGTAGAATGGCTCAGCAATTTGGAAAGCAAATTACAATTAACGCTTAACCCATTAGATAAAGAAAAAGCACAATTAAGCGCACAATTGACCGATAAAGCCACGTTAGATAAAAAACTACTCGAACAACGAGAAATACAAGATACTATTGAAGCTGAAATTACCGAGATATCTGAAACGCACACCAAAACTCAAAGAGCTTTAGAAAAACAAAAAGAATTACTTGATGAGATTCGCTATGAATATCAAGAAGCTAAAGTTAGGCAACAAACTATTTCTGAGCAACTTAAAGAATTTGAGGCTGATCCAGAACAGATTTTAGTCACCTTATCTGAACAAGCGAATGAAACTCAATGGAAAAGTAGAGTTGACGATTTAACGCAACAACTTGAGCGTTTAGGCACGATAAACTTAACCGCTATCGAAGAATATAAAACTCAATCAGAACGCATGAACTTTTTAAACGAACAACATGATGATTTGATAGAAGCGTTACATATACTTGATCAAGCTATTAATAAAATTGATAAAGAAAGTAGACTGCGCTTTAAAGAGACTTTCGATAAAATAAACGCCGGACTGCAAGAGAAATTTCCAAAATTATTTGGTGGCGGGCAAGCATATCTAGAACTAACTGAGCAAGATTTGTTAGAATCAGGGGTAAATATTATCGCAAGACCCCCTGGTAAGCGGAATAGCTCTATTCACCTGTTGTCAGGCGGAGAAAAAGCCCTTACTGCTGTCGCCTTAGTATTTTCAATTTTTGAATTAAACCCAGCACCCTTTTGCTTACTCGATGAAGTTGATGCTCCTTTAGATGATGCAAATGTTGGACGTTTTTCAAAAATGGTCGAAGAAATGTCGAAATCTGTGCAATTTTTGTATATTTCCCATAATAAAGTCACTATGGAAATAGCCAAACAATTAGCTGGGGTAACGATGAAAGAACCGGGTGTGTCCCGAATGGTCGCAGTTGATATAGAAGAAGCAATAAACTTAGCGGAAGTCTAATGGATAAAGAATTATTAAGAAGTGTGATTATAGCAACTGGCCTACTGATTATTATCGGCATGTTAATAGTTAGCTATATTAAAAATCTTAAAGCCCGAAAAGAAGCTGAATTTGACGATGATATCAACCTAGCTAATTTTCCTAAGCCAGCAAAGTCTAAAACGTCAGAACCTGTCATACCTGCCTATCTTAAAGAGTTTGAGTTAGAACCTGAAGCAGAGGCGGAATCGACACCTGATGAATCAGAACGGCTTATAACAGATCCAATAGATGAAGACCTTGAACCACCTGCACGAATGCCGACACCTGCTTTGATTCAATTTAGTCTAGTGGCTAATTCTGCAGAAGGTTTTAATGGTTTAGATATCCAAAATGCTTTTAGCATCGTAGGATTGGTCTATGGCAGTTTAAAAATTTATGAACGCTTAGATGCTAATAGATTAGTAGACTACGGCGTTGCCTGTATGCAAGAACCCGGCACATTTCCTGACAATGATTTAGAACTATTTTATTGCCCTGGACTCGTATTTTTTATGCAACCAGGCGTACTTGATCATGCTCAAGAAATTTTTGATGACTTTATCGAGACAATGCAAATTTTAGCCATCGAACTTGACGGTAAGATTATGGATCATATAAAACAACCCTTAAAAGACACTACTATTCAAGAAATCCGAGCAAGTTTGTAACCTTGAAGCAACGTTATAGCGAATTAATCTGCAAAATTAATCAATGGGATCAGGAATATTATGTTCTGGATGATCCCAGTGAGTCTGATGCTGAATATGATCGCTGTTTTACAGAATTATTAGCCATAGAAGCGGCCCAACCCGAATTAATTACGGCCGAATCACCTTCACAACGGGTTGGTGCTACACCCATTCAAGATTACGCAAAAATCACTCATCAAGTTCGTATGCTATCTTTAGCAAATGCGTTTAGCTTGGCAGAAACTTACGCATTTTTTGAAAAAGCCGCTAAAGAATTAGGTCATGATAGTGTGGATTTTAGTGTCTACAGTGAACCTAAATTAGACGGTTTAGCTATTTCTATTTATTACGAAAACGGTAAGTTTGTGTATGCGGCTACCCGAGGTGATGGACAAATGGGTGAAGATGTTAGCCACACGATTAAAACCATTAAATCTATCCCGCTAAAACTCAACAGCCCAAATCCCCCAAAACACCTCGATATTCGCGGTGAAGTTTTTATGCCTAAACAGGCCTTTGAAAAACTAAACCGACTAGCAACAAGCAACCATACCAAGATATTTGTTAACCCAAGAAATGCTGCTGCAGGTAGTATTAGACAAATGAACCCAAAAATTGCTGCTGAACGAGATTTACAGTTTATTCCATACGGAATAGGCACTTACGAAGGTGAGCAAGTGTTTAGATATCACTCAGATATCATGCATTATCTACACAGTTTGGGCTTTAAACAAAACCCACATTGTTTTAATTTTATCGGTAGCTACGAAAACTTTACCCAAAACTATGCGTTTATGTCTGATCATCGCGCAGACTTGGCGATGGAAATTGATGGCATCGTGTACAAAATTGATGATCTTACCCTACAAGATACACTCGGGTTTATTGCTAGATCGCCTAAATGGGCCGTCGCACGTAAGTTTCCAGCTCAAAATGAAAGCACCCAATTATTAGCCGTGGATTTTCAGGTGGGACGTACCGGTGTCTTAACACCCGTAGCCCGTTTAGCACCAGTATTTGTCGGGGGCGTTACCGTGAGTAATGCGACCTTACACAATATGGATGAAATTGAACGCTTAGGGCTGTGTATTGGCGATGAAGTTGAGATTCAAAGAGCGGGAGATGTGATCCCCAAAGTGGTCAAAGTCACTGTGATTGGTAACACCAGGACTCCCATTATTATGCCATCACACTGTCCTGTTTGCGGATCTAGCGTTGCTCAAACCCTAGGGCAAGCCTCGTTTCGTTGTACTGGTGGCCTGAGTTGTGGCGCACAGAGTGCAGAACGTATTAAACATTACGCCTCTCGTAAGTTTATGAACATCAATAATTTGGGCACTAAATTAATTGAAGCACTTTATGACACGGGTAAACTGAAAACTATCGCCGATATCTATCAACTTAACAGTGCTGATATCGCCGATTTAGATGGTCAAGGGTTAAAAAGCGCACAAAATGTGCTGGACTCAATTGAGAGTTCTAAAACGACTAAACTGGGTACTTTTATTGGAGCACTAGGTATTCATGAAGTAGGTGAAGAAAGTGCGAAGCACTTAGCCAAACATTTTGGTAACTTAACAGCGATTAGCACGGCGTCCTTAGAAGAATTAGTAGCAGTGCCCGATATTGGCCCGGTTATAGCGCAAAATATTGCAGATTTTTTTAATGATATAACGAATCAAACGATTATCGCTGACATTATCGCCGCTGGTGTTAATTGGCCTGATGAAGTACCGCCCTCACCTAACGAACAACCCTTATTAGGTCAAACTTGGGTACTTACTGGAACGCTGGAAAAACTCACTCGTACTGAAGCTAAAGCACTATTAGAAAGTTTAGGTGCGAAAGTAGCGGGCTCTGTTTCTAAAAAAACAGCTTGTGTCGTAGTGGGGAAAGACGCAGGCTCTAAACTTAAGACTGCCGAAACCTTAGGCAATAAGATTCTGGATGAAAGTGCATTTATAGCCGCTTTTGTTGATTAAAGGCGGATAATTAGAGTTCACTCAAAAACTTGTCCGCAGATACGGTGTTGACATACGCTATTAAAGGGGTTGTTAATAGTAATGTTGTTATGCGTGGCATGGATTCTCCAAGTTTGTGAGGTCTTATCTTGTAAGACTTTTCAACTAGGCAAACCGACTCAATTTTTAATAAACTAAATAGTTCCGTTTAATTACTTAGACCATTCCGCAACCCTGGACGCATAAATATTATTAATAAATAATATTAAGTTTGCTTAAGCAAATTAAATAACCTATATTCAGATCTTTATTTAGATCCGTTATGAGTCTTTATTATGTCTACATTACAAGTTT
>CAIVAH010000020.1 GCA_903903765.1 uncultured Methylococcaceae bacterium | reverse complement strand
TGCTATGGCGAAATCGGTCTGCCCTCATTTTTCTGGTAGCAATAGCTTAGGTCGTCAGGTACTTTTGTGCGAACGTCAGGTGAGGGTTTTATTTTGAAGCGACACAGGCAGTTGTTTGAGCAAGCTTTTACTCATGATAATTTAGTGCAAGCCTTTTATGATGCCGCAAAAAGTAAACGAGGTAGACGCGGTTGCTTTGATTTTGAAAAGCATTTAGCAATCAATATTAAAGATCTTCACAATGAATTGCACAACGGAAGTTATTGTCCAAAGCCATACTTTACCTTTACTATCCATGAGCCAAAAGAGCGGATCATCTTTGCGCCCGCTTTTCGTGATTGCGTTGTACAACATGCTATATATCGCATTATCTCGCCTATTTTTGAGTCGACCTTTATTGACCAATCATTTGCTTGTCGGGTTGGTTTTGGCACACATAAAGCGTCTGATTATGCACAACACGCATTGCAGCAAATTCCCAGCAACAGCTATACGCTCAAGTTGGATATTAAAAAATTCTTTTACCGAATTGACAGGACTATTTTAAAAGCGCTTATCGAGAAAAAGATAAAAGATCAGCGCATGGTTAGTGTGATGATGTTATTTACAAAGCATGGCGAAGTGCTAGGTATCCCGATTGGCAACCTATTATCACAACTATATGCGTTAATTTATTTAAACCCATTAGATCACTATATTAAGCGAGCGTTACAGATTAAGTATTATTGCCGCTACGTTGATGATTTTATCTTATTTGGCTTGACGCATAAGCAAGCTTTGGCGTATCAACAAAAAATTATTGATTACATTGACAGTAATTTAAATCTTGAGCTATCCAAGTCAACGATCGCAAAAGTCAATAAGGGCGTTAATTTTGTTGGTTATCGCACCTGGTCAACCAAACGATTTATTCGTAAACGCAGTTTATATAATTTTAAACAAGCCGCAAAACATTCAAAAATTGATTCTATCATCTCAATCTTGGGACATGCTCGTAAAACCCATACCTTAAAATATTTATTAAAAACCTTACAGGAAAAGTACCATGCCGATTATTTACAGTTACCAAAAATATACCGATCCTCTAATCAGTCGAACTTTGCGCTTCCCTGAGGATGATAATCATAGTCCGGTTGGTACGGAGCTTGCAACTGTTGATGGGTTAACATATGTTTCAATCCCAGATTTGGCGGTATTACCTGCTAATCAACCTGAAGAAATCAGCGCAAGTATCGCTGAGGTGACACTAACTGATACTTTAAAAGAGGCTATCAGGCAGGTTAGCCCGCATACGCAACTAATCGCACAACGCGTTATCGAAATTATCCGGTCACAGTATACCCTTGATGATGAAATGTATTTCGCACGCATTGGCGTTGGTGCTTCGATGGGCTTGTATTCCCCTTCTGCTAAAGAGTTACAAGAAATGACTGTGTTTGGCGAGTTTGTTGAAGCGACGCGGCAATGGGGTAGAGATCAACGCGCATTATTAGGCTTGTAATTTTTTTAAACCTCGTCGTGAGACGTTATGGAGATAATAATATGTTTAACCCATTCACTCTTATTTCAGACCTTAATACTGCCAGTCAAGCTGGGCAGGAAATAACCAACCCTAAAACATGGTCAAACCGAGCCTCTTTAGTGGGCTACCTGACCATTCTTATGACTATTGGATTATCGCTTTT
>CAIVAH010000019.1 GCA_903903765.1 uncultured Methylococcaceae bacterium | reverse complement strand
TTTATGAGCCATTTCTCGGCCACGATATCTAACAGTCACTTTAGTTTTATCACCCTCATTAAGGAATTTAGTCAAACTCCTCAGCTTAACTTGGTAATCACCTTCATCAGTACCGGGTCTGAATTTGATTTCTTTAACTTGAATTTGCTTTTGCTTTTTCTTTGCAATAGCCAGTTTTTTATTTAACTCAAACTGGTATTTGCCGTAGTTCATTATCTTACAAACTGGGGGATCCGCGTTTGGTGATATTTCAACTAAATCCAAGTCTGCCGCATATGCAATCTGTTTGGCCTCATCCAGCGAGATAATACCTAATGCTTCACCATCCGCTCCTGTAACCCTCACTCTTCGAGCAGTGATAGAATCATTCAGACGCGTTTCATCTTTTTTAGCAGCGATACTCTAATCCTCCAATATACAATTATGTTCTTTCAGCAATTTCTTGCTTAATTTGTTCGACAAATTTATCTACTGATAAACTGCCTAAATCTTCACCTTTTTGCGTACGTACCGTGATAGTTTTTTCTTCTAATTCTTTATCACCAATAATGACTTGATAAGGGATACGTTGCATAGAATGCTCGCGAATTTTAAACCCGATTTTCTCATTTCTCAAGTCTATTTTAACTCGAACACCTTGATTCTCTAATATTTTAGCAATTTCTTTTGCATATTCGGCATGTCTATCAGCAATATCCATTACTATGACTTGGACAGGCGCTAACCACAAGGGGAAGGTTCCCGCATATTGCTCAATTAATATCCCAATAAAACGTTCTAAAGAACCTAATATGGCACGATGTAACATGACAGGAACTTGTTTTGAGCCGTCTTCAGCAATGTATGTAGCACCTAAGCGCCCTGGCATTGAGAAATCAACTTGTATCGTGCCGCATTGCCAAACACGTCCGATACAATCTTTTAAAGAGAATTCAATTTTTGGACCATAGAATGCACCTTCACCAGGTTGCAATTCCCACTTCAAACCTTTGTTGTTTAAAGCTAATTCTAAAGCATTTTCTGCTTTATCCCAAACAGCATCGTCACCTACTCTATTTTCTGGTCGAGTTGATAACTTCATAATGACTTCTTCAAATCCAAAATCACTATAAATTGAAAATAACATATCTATAAAGGTAGATACTTCTTCTTGAATTTGTTCTTCTGTACAAAAAATATGCGCATCATCTTGAACAAAATTTCTAACTCTCATCAAACCATGCAAGGTACCGGATGGTTCGTTTCTATGGCATGAACCAAATTCAGCAATACGAATCGGTAAATCACGATAACTTTTAATGCCTTGATTAAAAATCTGTACATGACATGGACAATTCATTGGCTTAACAGCATAATCACGACTTTCAGAATGGGTCGTAAATATCATTGCACCGAATTTATCCCAATGCCCAGACTTTTCCCATAATGTCCGATCAACTAATTGTGGAGTTTTAACTTCTCCATAACCATTTACTCTTAATTTTTCACGTATGAACTGCTCAATCTGCTGATAAATAACCCAACCTTTATCATGCCAAAAAATCATGCCAGGCGCTTCTTCTTGCATGTGGAATAAATCAAAGGTTTTTGCTAATTTACGATGATCGCGTTTTTCAGCCTCTTCTAAACGATGCAAATAGGCTTGTAATTCTTTCTTATCCGCCCAAGCTGTACCATAAATACGTTGAAGCATTTCATTTTCTGAATTACCGCGCCAATAAGCACCGGCAATTTTCATCAACTTGAAACTAGTCAATTTACCTGTACT
>CAIVAH010000018.1 GCA_903903765.1 uncultured Methylococcaceae bacterium | reverse complement strand
CATCAGTCAGTTAATGATAAGACAGTAAAGTTTTTGTTCAAGTTTAAAGATAATAATAAAGTTGAAACGGTACTTATTCCTTTTCAAAATAAATATTCTATTTGTCTTTCATCGCAGGTGGGTTGTGCTATGAATTGTGCTTTTTGTTATACAGGTAAGCAAGGTTTGACTCGAAATTTAACCACTAGTGAAATTGTTGGTCAGTTTATTCAGGCATGGCGCTGGTTAGCAATCCATAGGCCGGATGAGGCAAGAATTTCGAATGTGGTGTTTATGGGGCAGGGTGAACCATTACATAATTTCGATGCCGTAAAAAAAGCTTGTGAAATATTTTTATCACAACATGGCATGTCTATTGGTATTCAAAAAATTACAATTTCCACGGCAGGTTATGTACCAGGGCTAGAAAGATGGAGTCAAGAAATTCCTGGTGTTAATTTGGCTCTATCCTTGCATTCCCCGTTTATGGGTAAACGTAATGAATTAATACCTTTAAACAAAAAATATCCGCTTGAACAGGTATTGGCATATATTGATCAGATTCCTTTGCAGAAAAAGCAGTTTATAACGTATGAATATATATTAATTAAAGATTTTAACGATTCTGAAGCAGACGCCATTAAATTGGGTGAATTACTGCATGGTAAGCGTGCCTATATCAATTTAATTCCCTTTAATACCTTTCCGGGTTCTGCATATCAGCAGTCGGATATTAATAAGATTGAAAACTTTAAAGCGGTGTTAGACATTTATAAGATACCTACTTTAATTAGAACTGCAAAGGGAGATGATGTATTGGCTGCTTGTGGGCAACTTAATTCAAATGGAGTGCAAGATTAAAATAAAAAAATCCGTTTATTTATTAAAAATTTAGCTTTATTTTTAGGAGTTTTTTTGGGGGGCTATAAATTTTCTTATATTTGATTGACTTTCTTGTTTATTAGGGTAAAAAACTTTGTATTGGTTTTAATTGGGGAGCAGTTATGTTTAAAAATAAACAGGTAGAAGAGTATTCATATCAACCCAATGTAGAGAATATATTACTATCATTGGATAGAGATGTAAGTAGGAGTGAGAGTATTTTAATGTTCGGCCTTGCTAGCGGCATGTTTTCATCTTTATTAGCACCTGTTGCTCCCCCGGTTGTTTTGTTGCCAGGCGTGGCTTTAATATTCATAGTAACCACAATATTAGCTCATAAAAATTATAAAAACATGCAGAAGCAGTTTACATATGCAATGCATCGATTAGATTATAAACAAGTACGTGTTATTGATCCTTTAATATTGGTTTTTAAGAAAAGCCCTGTGCAAGATCTTGGGGATGGATTTAATCCATTAAAAAATTTACAACGTACTTGGAAATCTGTACTAGGTGGGATTTTTATGAATCCTCTATGGATGCCCATCTTTTATGTAATGGGCATGCACATTAATGAGGAAAAAAAAGTAATTGTGCTACATCAAGCCATCAGACAATTAGAGCTAAATCTTAAATAAATTCTTATGCCACCTTTTTACGTGGACGTCCACTTCGTGGTTTGTCTAATAATGCGCATACCCCGTATTTAGACCATGCTCTTAGCCACGTTGCAGCTGATTGTCTACAAATACCAAAAATTTCGGCTATTTCTTGTACATCAAATCCTGATTCAGATAATAAAATTGCATGGGCTCTCATTCGAGGCGTGTAAACGGGGTGATTTTTTTTCATTTCTTCTAAAGTGAGTCGTTCCTCTTTAGATATTTCTTTTATACGAATCATGGCCATTATTCCTGTACTTTTATGTTAACTTTAAGTGTTAGTTATGTTAAGTAACTAACACTTAATATTAAATTTTGTTCTTAAATTAGAGGTCTGCAGTTGATTTTAAAAAAACTACTCTTTCT
>CAIVAH010000017.1 GCA_903903765.1 uncultured Methylococcaceae bacterium | reverse complement strand
TTTAAGGCTACTGGGTTGCGATGTTCGCCATCAACTCTGAATTCATAATGTAAGTGTGGCCCAGTTGCTAAACCGGTTTGGCCTACATAACCTATCACTTCTCCTTGCTGTACAGTATCACCACTTTTTAAACCATTCTTAAAGTCAGATAAATGGGCGTACACGGTCTCGTAATGCTCACCATGTTTAATGATTAACATGTGTCCATAACCACCTTGATTACCTGCGAAGGTCACTTCGCCATCGCCAGCAGATTTAACCGGAGTACCGGTTCTGGCTGCATAATCAACTCCTTTATGGGCTCTAATACGATTAAGAATGGGATGTTTGCGATGTGTACTAAACCCAGAGCTAATTTTAAGATAATCTAGAGGGGCACTTAAAAATGCTTTACGCATGGGCTTGCCTTCAGGACTAAAATAATTGATGGTTCCATCCGGAGTGGTGTATCTAAGTGCCGTTAATATTCTGCCTCTGTTAGTGAATTCAGCAGCTACGATTTGAGCCTCAGTTTGATCAGCGCCTTGCTCGTAAATCAGTGTATATTTATCGCCTTGGTCAAGATTGTTTGCAAAGTCAATATCCCAAGCAAAAATACTAGTGAGTTGTTCTACAAGTTCATTAGTTAAGCCAGAGTGTATAGCCGATTCAGCCAAGGACTGATCAATACTTCCGTGAACGCTAGTGATAGGGCCGTTGATTTTATTGCCACCGAGTTGTGGATGGTTTAAAGCCATTTCGTTAATCGAGGGGGTTATTAATGAATGGATGTGCTCGTTAAACCCAAAGGAATCGTTAATTAAGTTTAAGGGTGCTGATGTGGGTTCTTCTTTAAATTTTTTAGCTAAAATGATGGACGAATGTCTAGGCTTTTTAATTTCATGCTTATTGCTTACATTAGCAGAATGTAATGATTTGGTTTTTTGTTTGGCGTGATTGCTTGTCGTCTGGATAGCTGGGCTATTTTCAGACTGTGTTTTGTTAACTGATTTAGCTTTATTAGCTTTATTGTCTACTTTAGCGGATTTAATTGTTTTAACTGTTTGGTCTTTGTTGGTTTTTACTGCTGTTATATGAGTTTTTTTTCCGGCTTTGACTTTCGAGAATGCTTGGGGTGTACTTAAGCTTAACAAAATCAATAGCCCTGTTGATAATATAGTGGCTGTAAGTGATCTATTTTTTTTTGTGTGTCGCTTAATTGTAGGATATGTAATCAAAATAAAGACTCGATAATTTACTTAGTTTCATTCTAAGTGATTTTTATTGGATTTACCAATATTCATCTGTATAAAAATATTTTTTAAGTTTGTTAGGTGATAGATTCTATAATATCAATATTAAATTAATATTAAATTTGGAGAAATAAATTGCAAGCGGATGTTTTGGAGACTTTATTAAGAGGGGTTGACGAGGTATTGGTCAAGCAGGAATTGATTAAGAAGCTTGAAGAGGGTCGACCTTTAAGAATTAAAGCGGGATTTGATCCTACTGCTCCAGATTTACATTTGGGACATACCGTGCTTATTAATAAACTCAAGCAGTTTCAAGATGCTGGGCATGAGGTGTTGTTTTTGATCGGCGATTTTACAGGTATGATAGGTGATCCTACTGGTAAAAATGTTACCCGTAAGCCCTTAACACGAGAAGCGGTATTAGAAAACGCAAAGACGTATCAGGAGCAAATTTTTAAAATCTTAGATCCAGTTAAGACCAAGGTGGTATTTAATTCTGAGTGGATGAATGCAATGTCACCAGCTGATCTTATTCAACTGGCTGCTAAACATACTGTAGCAAGGATGTTGGAGCGTGATGATTTTAGTAAGCGTTTTAAAAGCGGACAGTCAATCGCAATTCATGAATTTTTGTATCCACTTATACAAGGTTATGATTCGGTTGCAATGCAGGCAGATGTGGAGTTGGGTGGAACCGATCAGAAATTTAATTTATTAGTGGGTAGGCAGTTACAAGAGGTTTATGGTCAGAAGCCTCAAGTTGTTATCACTATGCCAATTTTGGAAGGTTTGGATGGCGTGCAGAAGAT
>CAIVAH010000016.1 GCA_903903765.1 uncultured Methylococcaceae bacterium | reverse complement strand
CTCATCCATAGGATGAATGACAAAATTTGCACCGGCATTTATGAGTTGTTTCTCATCATCTACCAGATAACAAATACTACCAATTAATCCTGAAAAATTATTTTTACGTAATTTTTTACTGGCATTTATCCGCTGTTCATAAGAGGGTAAAGTTAACACAATGCCCTTGATTTTCTCTAATGGTAATCTACCCCAAATTTCACTTTCACCGATATCCGCATACACAACTCTGCGTTTTAAACTGAGTTGAGATTCTAATACTGTAGGATCAGAGTCAAGACCAATAACCCGTTGACCTTGGTTATGTAACGATTGATAAGCCGCTACACCTGTCCGCCCCATACCAACCACTAACCATTCTGTAGCACCAAATGAATCAGGTAAACGGTCAGTATGTAAAGACGCTCGTTCAAATTTGATAAGTACAGGCTCCAACCATGAAAAGAGTTTGTGCACATGTTTGTTTAATGGGGCGGCAACTGCTAAGGAACCCGCCACAGCCAGGCTAATAATAGACTGCCATTCTGTAGGCAATAATTTTGCATTGATGACAGCCGTTGTAGTAATAAGGGCAAATTCTGAATAAGTCATTAACGCTAAAGCAGCAACAAACGCTGTCCTAGCCCTGAGTCTTGCTAAGGTAAACAAAAAGAAAAACAATATACCTTGAGCGGGTAATAAAAGCAGTAAAAACAAAACCTCAACGATTTGATCTTGATTTGGTAAATCGGTTAAGCCAATTTGCAAGAAAAACGCCACTAGAAATAGTTCTTTAAGGCTCCATAAACGCTGAGATAATTCGTCAATACTCGAATGGTTAGCTAACGTAACCCCTGCTAATAACGCCCCGATGTCTGCCGCAATGCCAACCTTTTCGGCTAACATTCCCCCACTAAGGGCACATAAAACACCTAACAGTAACTTTAATTCGGGTGCTGTGCAGTAAGATAATATTCTATGAACTAATGGTCTTGTTAAGGGTAATAAAAATATACCAACCGCCCAAGGTGATGGATTTTTGTTTTCTGCAAACGCAAGTAAAGCAATCGCCACAAGATCTTGCAGAATTAAAATACTCAGTACACCTCTACCGTGTAGAGAAGATAATTCACCGTTATCTTCCAACACTTTAATGGCAAATATCGTACTAGAAAAAGCTAAGCTTAAGCCTAAAATGACTCCGCCTTCTAAATGATCATTCATCAGTAAGAAGCAGAGGGCTGATACCAATGCCATGATGATTAAATGCGATCCACCTACAAAAAGCACTTCCTTTTTGATAAGTGAGCTAGGTTTTAATTTTAAACCGACCGTAAATAAAAGTAATTGAATGCCAATATCGGCTAATTGGCTTAAGTTATCTTGGGGTGTAATATTTAAAATATGCAGAATATAACCTGCAATTAAATATCCAACTAAAGGTGGTAAAGTAAGTCGAGTAGCTAGGAAACCACAAAAAAAGGCGGTACTCAGCCATATTAATTGCATCATATGACTACAGAGATATTTTATTAGTACAAAAAAATACCCCGAGCACAGAGTCTGTGCACGAGGTATCCAATTTAATTAAAAGCTAAGTGCTTATTTTTTAGCAGGAACTGCTATTTTTTCAGCTTCAACTTTTTCTGCAATTACTTTACCGTCTTTGTCTTTTACTACTTCAT
Organism: uncultured Methylococcaceae bacterium; assembly: GCA_903903765.1. GTDB lineage: Bacteria > Pseudomonadota > Gammaproteobacteria > Methylococcales > Methylomonadaceae > Methylobacter_C. The sequence goes on along the minus strand of CAIVAH010000016.1, from coordinate 9,762 downwards.
CAACAACGACTTCTTCAGCAACTACTTTACCGTCTTTGTCTTTAACTTCACCAACCGCTACTTCTTCAGTAACAGTTTCGCCGTTTGCGGCAGCAGGTGCAGGAGCAGCTTCAGTTTTAGCGGGCTCATCTTTTAAAGGGACCAAGATTTCAACTTTAGCTGTTTTACGTAAACCATCTACGAAGTCTTGAACTTTTTTACGTTGTAAATAAGGTAATAATTGTTCTTTAACTGCTTCTAATGGAGGAGGTGTTTGAGCGCGTGAATCTTCTCTTAAAATGATATGGTAACCAAATTGAGTTTGCACAGGGGTTTTAGTGTATTGACCTTTTTCTAATTTAACTAAAGCATCAGAGAAAGGAGCGACCATTTGTGCAGCCACAAACCAACCCAAGTCACCACCGTTTTGAGATTCTTTAGCATCTAAAGAATTTTTATTAGCTAATTTAGCAAAATCACCGCCTTTATCTAACTCAGCAATAATTTTCTTAGCTTCGTCTTCAGTTTTAACTAAAATGTGACGAGCTTTATATTCTGTACCGTTTTCGCCTTTAACTTTAGCATCGTATTCTGCTTTAACTTCTTCATCAGACACTGGGTTAGATTTAATAAAGTTTTGCACGTCAGCTTGTGTTAACAACGATTTTTTAGCGCTGTCCAACTGTGCAGCAATTTCTGCTGATTTATCTAATTGTTTTTTTGTAGCGTCTTGAACCAAAAGTTCACGTTGAATTAATTCTTCGATTAATTTTTCTTTAGGAAACGATTGACCATGCGCACGTTCAGCGATTTCTTTTTCTAAGTCTGCTAAAGTTGATTTTGCGATGTAAACACCGTTAACTTCAGCGATAGCATCTGCTTTATTAACAACAGGAGCAGTACTTGTTTGTTCGTTACATGCAGTAATTAATGCAGTACCAACAACAAGCAATGGGATAATCTTTTTTTTCATTTATAAACTTCCTTTAGTTTCTTCAGAGGGTGAGAGAGCATTAATGCCTAAGGCATGAATTTCTTGCTTCATTAAATCGCCTAGCGCCTTATAGATAAGTTGATGTCTTTGAACTAAAGACTTACCTTCAAACGCTTCGGCAATGATTGTAACATGATAATGTCCGCCGCCGCTTCTAGCACCAGCATGTCCAGCATGGGCCGCACTATTATCAAGAATTTCTAGTAAATCAGGGTTAAATTCTGTATTTAAACGTTGTTTAATATGTTCAGCTGTCATTGTGGAAATACCTTTTTAAATGGTTTAACAACTATTTTAACATAGACTCCCTGTTCTAAATAGGGGTCAGCATCAGCCCAGGTTTGTGCAACTGTTAAATCATTAAAGTCAGCGACAATTAAACTACCGGTAAAGCCGGCTTCTGCCGGATTTTCACTATCAATAGCAGGATGAGGGCCAGCAAGAATTAACCGCCCTGCATTTTGTAACTCCTGTAAACGTTTAAGGTGAGCGGGACGTGCGGCTAAGCGTTTTTCTAAACTATTAGCCGCGTCTTCACTTATGATTGCGTATAACAAAATTAATCCTTTTCATCTGGAATGTATTTATACAAAAATGCCATTTGTAACACCATAAAGACGATCATTAAACCGGGGGCTACAAAGGTTTTAAAAGTGACCCAATCATCTGTATTAAAATTAAACATCACATAAAGATTGATAAAACCAACGCTAATAAAGAAACTAGCCCAACTAAAATTTAAGCGTTTCCAAATAGGTTTGGGTAAAGTCAGGTTGTTTGACATCATTCTTTCAATAAAAGTTCGCTCACCGATAAAATGACTGCTTAAAAAAGCTAAACCAAATAACCACTCAATAATAGAAAACTTCCATTTTAGATACTGTTCATCATGTAGATAAATAGTCGCGCCGCCAAATACAATGACCAGTGCCAAAGTAATCAACTGCATGGTTTCAACTTTGCGATATTTGACATAGGCAAACAAAACTTGTCCAAGCGTTGCGGCAATCACGACATAAGTGGCTATATAAATATCGTAGGTTTTATAAGCGATAAAAAATAAAATAATCGGAAAAAATTCAAGCAATTGTTTCATGGCTTATAAAATAAATATTAATTAAAAGTGTCAAGCATTATACAAAATATTTTTTCATTGTAAGTTTTTTTAGTTAACTTGTACATGCCAAGTCAGTTTTTTCTGTTAAAATGTATGTTAATTAATATGATAAGTGAAGGAGCTTATAAAATGGTTGAAGTAGAAGCAGCGGCATTTAGACGTTTAGTAAGTCATTTACAGACACATACCGAAGCACAAAACTTAGATTTAATGATACTGGCTGATTTTTGCAGAAATTGCTTAGCAAAATGGGTTGTCAGTGGCGCAGCAGAGCAGGGCATAGAGATGGATTATGAGCAAGCCCGAGAAATAATTTACGGCATGCCTTATAACGAATGGAAAGACAAATATCAATTAGAAGCGACATCCTCCCAATTAGCTGCTTTGGAAGCTAAACAAAAAGCCAAGCACAGCGATTAACGCTACGCTTGCACATATATGTTATTCTTTATATAAAGGTATTTCTGAAATTCTATTATCTATTTCTTTTGATAGTTCTTTATAGACTGGGCTATCTATTGAGTCGAAGCGGGATTTAAATTCTGCATCATTCATATGTTCTGGTAAGTCGCTTGGGTCAGGCATAAAATCAGCATAATCTTTTATTTCTGCCATCGCTTTTTGCGCTTTTCGGGCGTTTTCTGGTGTGGAGGTGGCTAGTTCACCAAAGCGAGTGCCTGCTTTATCCGCGGTTAAATCCACAAAACTAAAACCTGATCCCCCATTCGCGTCACTCAACTCTTTTTCTTCGCCCATTACTTTTGCGACATCTCGGTTTAATGAGGCAGTAATTGCAGCTGAGCCTATAAAATGTTGGGCTAAATCTGTTCTTTTATATAAAAATGTTGGGTAGTAGAGGTTGGCTTGTTTTAAGACAGAATCGGTTAAAAACGGATTAGTTTCTGTATGATTGACATAGTTATTGACTGCCATGATAGCTAGTTTATTTTCACTAATTGCGTTTTCAATGGATGATCGTTCAAAAGCCAATTGAAAGGTTGGTTTTAATAGATCAGCTAAGGATAATCGCCACGCTGGATTATGCTTGTTGATAACTTCGTTTAGTTTAATCTGATAAATATTAAGTTCGGGTGGTTCAATATCATGGGTAATAATATTTCGGGCATGTTTGCGAGTTTCTTTACTGGAGAAATACGAAATAATGACTCTTTGTTCATTAATATCTACCGATTTAAGGGGGCGAGTAGCTAGAATAAAGTAGTTGTTTAATTGAGTATTTTGAATAATGGTATCAATGATTAAGGCGGCAAATTTTGCAGGTAGTAATAGCGCTCCCGCTTTAAATTTGGTGAGTCTGGGACGATCAGATGGTTTTTCGTTGCCTAGTTTAAAACTAATATTGACGAATTTTCCAAATATTAGCGGCTTAGGTAGGGTCATTGTTACCGTAAATCTAACTGCTTTATTTTTAAGTTCAATTCTTGCTGCACTATTGGTATATCTATTTAATAAATAGTTTGTCGCTAGATTTAAATCTTCTTGACTCAGTTCTAAGGTGCCAATTTCATCAGGTTTGGTTTTAGCGCCTTCATGTAATATTTTTTTGGCTCTAAGTACATCATTAGCTGTTAACTTCCATCCAATTGCTACATCTGGATTATTACTGACACCAAAAACAAGGATTAAAAAGCATAGTAATAATAAGGAAGTTAATGAATATTTGAGAATCCTTAATATCACATGCATTTTTTTAAATAAAATCTAATTTAAAGCCAGCGGTTTTAATGTAATCTGCTTCTTGAATTAAATCTGCATGTGATAAAGGCGATTGAACTAACCACTGATCAGGAAATTGTAAATAGATCTTCGACTTTAAAATACTAATATTAAAATGGGGCAACTCTAGGTCGTAGCGATTTCGATGCAGTAATACGGCTAATCTTAACACCACTGCCAAATATGGTGCTATTTCTGACCAAGGTGAGGGCAATCCTTCAAACCATATAGCACTAAATTTACGACGATGTGACCTGACTAAAGTCGACAATATTAATTGATCTTGACGAGAGAATCCGGCTAAATCACCATTCTCAATAATATAGGCGCTATGTTTATGATATTGACTGTGGGCAATGTCAATTCCAATTTCGTGTAAATCAGCAGCCCAATTTAATATTTGAATACAGTTTTCATTCATGGCCCAATGACAATTTTCTTTTAATTGAGCTAATAAAAAAGCTATAGTGTGTTTAATTCTATCTGCATGTTTTTTATCAGTGTGATATCGATCTGCAAGTGCTTGCACCGTAACAGATCGCACATCCTCATCGTAGATACGGCCTAGCAAATCTTGAATTAATCCTTCTCTTAAGGCACCATCTGCTACGGTCATTTGCTCAATGCCAAGGCTTCTAAATGTGGCGAACACAATCGCAACCCCGCCCGGGAACACGGGTAAGCGTTCTGGGTCAAGATCTGGTAAATTAAGATCATTAATATGTTGGCACTGGGTCAAGTGCATGACTAATTTATCAAGTCCTTGGCTAGTGATACCATTATTGCTCCAGTTTTTGGCTAGTAATACTTTAGCTATTGATCTTAAACTGCCAGAGGCACCAATTGCTTCATCCCAGTTTTGGTGGTGAAATTTTCTTTGAAAAGGTTCAAGCTTTTGTTCAGCATATAAAGTAGCTTGCATAAATGCGTATTTAGATATTTGACCGTCTTTAAAAAAAAGATTGCTCACAGTAACACAGCCCATATGTAAGCTTTCTTTCTCTTGTGGAACTTGGCCGGTACCAATAATATATTCTGTACTGCCGCCGCCAATGTCCATAACTAAACGGAGATTTGCGTTGCTACTTAAACTATAAGAAACACCTAGGTAGATTAAACGAGCTTCTTCGATACCTGAAATAATATCGATAGGATGATTGAGCGCTTTTTCTGCTTTTATTAAAAATTCTGCAGCATTTGTTGCTGTTCTTAAGGTATTGGTGCCTACAATACGTACGCTTCCTTGTGGAAAGTGTTTAATACGTTGGCCAAAACGTTCTAAACAGGCCAGTGCTCTTGATTGCGTTTTTTCATCTAATAATTTGTTTTCGTCAAGACCTGAGGCGAGTCTGACCATTTCTCTAAGACGATCAATCGTTTGTGGCGTACCTTCTTTTAAACTACAAACAATCATGTGAAAACTATTGGAGCCAAGGTCAACTGCGGCTACCATTTCTGGTGGATTTATAGGCACGGGTTATCCAGTTTTGTCTACTAAGCGTGGTAATATCTGTTAAAATTTGGTCGTTTTAGAGTGGCTTCAAAGCCACCGCCTGTCTAATTTAACTTATTTATTGGTTCCCGTTAAGTGTTAGTTTCAATATGAATGCATTATCTATACGTAATTTGCGAAAAACTTACAATAATGGTTTTGAAGCCTTAAAAGGTATTGATCTTGATGTTGCGGAAGGCGACTTTTTTGCTTTATTAGGGCCAAATGGAGCTGGTAAATCAACTGCGATCGGTATCATTAGTTCTTTGGTTAATAGCACGAGTGGTCAAGTTAATATTTTTGGGCACGACTTAAAAACTGACAGATCTAAGGCTAAGTGTTATTTGGGAGTTGTGCCACAAGAAGTCAATTTTAATCAATTTGATACAGTTAAAAGTATCGTTTTTAATCAAGCCGGTTATTATGGAATTCCGCGCAAACGAGCTCTTGAAAGAACTGAAATCTGTTTAAAACAAATGGATTTATGGGATAAACGTGACACTATATCTAGACGATTATCGGGTGGTATGAAGCGTCGAGTCATGATTGCAAGAGCCATGGTACATGAGCCTAAGCTTCTGATTTTAGATGAGCCAACGGCGGGGGTTGATATTGAAATCAGGCGCTCTATGTGGAAAATGATGCAAGAGCTAAACGATAATGGTACGACTATTATTTTAACGACCCATTATTTAGAAGAAGCAGAAAGTTTATGTCGTAATATTGCCATTATTGATCAAGGTAATATTGTTGAAAATACCGATATGGCTAGTTTATTAACTAGGTTACATGTCGATCATTTTGTTTTAGATTTAGCTGAACCTTTACTTAATATTCCCATTATTGCTGGTTATCAGCTAGAAAGTATTACTAACAAGGTTTTAAATGTTACTGTGCCTAAAGAGATTGGTTTAAATGCGCTGTTTAATGAATTAAGTGCATTAAATATTAGAGTGGTGAGTTTAAAAAATAAAAGTAACAGATTAGAACAGTTATTTATGGATTTGATTGACTCCGCATCTGAAGGAAATCATAAATGAATGTTTTAATTCCTCTTAGAACTATTATCGTTAAAGAAATTGTCCGATTTGTTAGGATTTGGCCCCAAACTTTACTACCACCAGCAATTACAACTGCGTTGTATTTTTTAATATTTGGTAAATTGATTGGTTCTAGATTAGGAACTGTTGAGGGTCAAAGTTATATGGATTACATAGTACCAGGTATTATCTTAATGTCTGTGATTAGCCATTCTTATGCCAATGTGGTGTCATCGTTTTATTCAACTAAATTTCAACGCAATATTGAGGAATTACTGGTGGCACCAGTTCCTAACTGGATAATTTTGGCGGGTTATATCAGTGGGGGAGTGATCAGAGGTTTACTAGTAGGCATTGTAGTAACTTTGATATCACTATTATTTACTGAAATAGCCGTGCAAAATATTTTTATTGCCTTGAGTATTGCAGTGCTGACAGCGATATTATTTGCTTTAGCAGGCTTTATCAATGCAATTTTGGCAGAAAGTTTTGATGATATATCAATTATTCCAAATTTTGTTTTAACGCCTTTAAGTTATTTGGGTGGAGTATTTTATTCTGTTGGGATGTTGCCTGATATTTGGCAAACCATCTCTAAACTCAATCCTATTTTATACATGGTAAATACTTTTCGCTATGGCTTAATTGGTGTAACTGATGTGAATATTGAATTGGCTTTTCTTATTACTACTGGATTTATAGTTATAGAGGTGTTTTTCAGCTTATTAATGTTACATAAAGGTATAGGCATTAAAAACTAAACCTAATGAATCCACTTATAAAGCTTCATGAAGATATTAATGGTCGAGTTGATGATATTCGCACCCATCACCCGGATTGGTTGTGCCGGATGGGATGTGATTTTTGTTGTCGGCGTTTAGCAGAAATTCCTCGTCTAACTGAAGCCGAATGGGATTTATTAAAAACTGGTTTACTGGCTTTATCTAAAAAGCAATTTTTTTCAGTAGTAGAAAAAATCAATGATCTTTCTGTTTTAAATAAGGGACCTATTGAATGTCCTATGTTAGATCAATCCACTGGTGCTTGTAGGGTCTATGAACATCGCCCTGTTGCATGCCGAACCTATGGTTTTTATGTACAAAGAGATTTGGGTCTCTACTGTAATGATATTAAAACTGAGGTAGAGCAGGGGGCTTTAGCAGATGTGGTGTGGGGAAATCATGATACGATTGACCGTCGCCTAAGCGCGTTAGGCGACACTCGTGAGTTAACTGAATGGTTTTTTGGGTTAACTTATACGCCTAAATAAGTATGTTTTCTATTTAGGTAATCATCGACAAACGCTTGCATGGGTTCTGCTTCATAAGCACTAGGCACACTGATCGCAAGTTTCTTAAAGCCTTTACCCACTGATTTGTCATCAGCATTCATCTGAAAGTGTAAAAATGCAGTAGCGCGTTTGCCGTCTACTTCTATTTTAGGGTCTAACATTTCTACAGATGCTTGTTTAAAGTTAAGATGATCAAATGTTAAGGTCATGCTTTCATAGATAACAAGCGGTCTGCTTAAATTAAACATTACTTCTTCTTGTTCTAATAATGGAACTAGTACATAAGGAAAGTTTTGACCAGAGAACGCCACATAATCACGGATAAAGCTTTCTATTAAGCCATTATCATTACTCACTTCTCCTGAACGTTCTACTTGTAAATACGTTTTACCTTGTTCGTCATTAATATCAATTTTTTTTGCGTCAGTATCAGGGAAATTTAATAACACATCATGCCCAACCATGCCTGCAAAGGTAAAGTGCATTTGTTGACTAAGGCCATATTTTTCTAAAGCCAGAGAAAACAATAAATCACCCGGCACACAAAAACGTTTGGCATCTTCATCATGTAAGGGATTGAAATCATGTGCTATTTCTTTAGCGAAGGTACTGGCTTGATGAGCAGTAATGATGAGGCTGTCATCTTGATTATTATAAAAATCTTTTAAAAACATATCGTTAATGATCTATTCTGATTAATCAGAGTATTTTACCATGCCAGTTTATTAATAATCGCAAAAATATACATAGCGCATATTTTGCCAGAAATTATTATTCACTTATTTCTGACCTACTGACTATCATTTACCTGAATTATTCACGTATTGCGGTAAATCAAATAATCTCATTGATTAACTTGGGCTGAAGCTATTTTGTTGCTAATCATTGATGGTGAAAATTATTGTTATAGTGACTTTGCTGTTAACAATTTAATTTATTTCCAGTCTGCTTCAGATTGTTTTAAAACATAAGCCGCTACATTTTCTATATCGGTTGGATTTATCACACCGAGTTTACCGAATCCAGGCATTGGGGATTTTCCATGAGTGACTAAATTTATAATCGCCGGAGTAGTGTTGACCTGGTTTTTTTCTAAATCTGTTTTACTTAAAGATTTACCCGGAGCAATCATGTTTTTGCCACCTGCATGACAGCCTGCACAATTGGAGTTAAACACTTCTTCACCTTTAGTGGCATCAGCCGCTTGGATTGTATTTGCGTAATTTAGCAGTATTAAAGTAAGGATTGGAACAATAGTTTTCATATTAACGTCATCTGTGGCTATTTGTTTAACATTTATAGCGCGTTTTAATAGAAAAATCCAGATATGTTCGTTTATCTGGGCATGGTTTTATTTTAAATGTATTGTAAGTATAAGAGTCATTGGTGAAAAAATTGATTCCAAAGTGTTTTACACCATTGTTTAAAGTCATCTAGATAGGTATAAGCAACGGGTATAACCAATAGGCTAAGCAACGTAGATGTTACTAAGCCACCAATCACAGCTACGGCCATTGGGCTACGGAAAGACGAATCTGAGTTTCCCATGCCAATGGCAATGGGTAACATGCCAGCGCCCATTGCAATGGTGGTCATGACCATGGGTCTGGCGCGTTTATGACAGGCATCTAATAACGCATCTGCTCTGCTCATGTGGTGTTCTCGTCTTGCCACGATGGCATACTCTACTAGCAAAATAGAGTTTTTGGTTGCTATGCCCATTAACATGATTAAACCAATTAAAGACGGCATAGAAAACGCCTTTCCAGTCAGTAATAAAGCCACAAACCCACCGCCAAACGATAAGGGTAGGGCCGCTAGAATGGTAATCGGTTGTATAAAATCTTTGAATAATAAAATTAAGACAATAAAAATACACAATACGCCCGTCAGCATTGCAAAGCCAAAACTAGCAAAGAGTTCGCCCATCATTTCGGCATCACCAATATTGATACGCTTTACACCTGCAGGTAGATTTTTAATACTGGGTAAGTTTTCTACGGCCGTGGTGACTTCGCCCAGTGGCATGCCTGAGAGTTCAATCTCAAAATTGATGTTACGCGAACGGTCGTATCGGTCAATGATTGCCGGGCCACTTGATAATTCAAGTTT
>CAIVAH010000015.1 GCA_903903765.1 uncultured Methylococcaceae bacterium | reverse complement strand
TTAATTTAATCTTAGGGATTATAAATGCCATTTACAGCAGAACAAAAAAGAGCAGTAGTAGAAGAGTATCGTCAATCAGAAACTGATACTGGGTCTCCAGAAGTACAGGTTGCTTTATTAACAGCGCATATACTTCATTTAACACCACATTTTGCAGCACATAAAAAAGATAACCATTCACGTCGTGGTTTATTACGTATGGTTAATCAACGACGTAAATTACTTGATTACTTGAAAAATAAAGACAGCGACCGTTATCGTTCATTGATTGAGCGCTTAGGTTTACGTAAGTAAAAACTGTTGACCACAATAAACTGTGTTTAATTAATTAAAAAATAAAATTTTCCATATTAATTTTCACAGTTTATTTGCTCAAGCTTCCGATATGCCTTGGTTATATTAGCCAAAACGCCACAGCTGTTAGTTAGGAAAGTTATAAAAGCCTAATATAAGCCCTTAAACAACCTTAAAACTAAGGAAACCTATAGTGAATCCTATTAGGAAAGAATTTCAGTACGGTGACAATCTTGTTACTCTAGAAACTGGTGAAATTGCCCGTCAAGCCGATGGTGCAGTTATAATTGATGTAGATGGTACTTCTTTACTTGTTACTGTAGTCGGTAAAAAAGAAGCAAACGGTGGGGATTTCTTCCCTTTGACGGTTAATTATCAAGAAAAAGCCTATGCAGCCGGTAAGATTCCAGGTGGTTTCTTTAAAAGAGAAGGGCGACCTAGTGAACAAGAAACATTAATTTCTCGATTAATAGATCGTCCAATTCGTCCACTATTTCCGGAAGGTTACACTAACGAAGTTCAAATTATTGCGACTGTCATTTCTTTGAACCCTGAAGTTGATACAGAAATACCTGCTTTATTAGGTGCTTCAGCCGCTCTAGCTGTGTCTGGATTGCCTTTCAATGGTCCAATCGGTGCGGCCTGTGTTGGCTATAAGGATGGCGCATATTTATTGAATCCATCCCCCGAAGATTTAAAAGAATCAGATTTAACTTTAGTCGTAGCAGGGACATCTCAAGCAGTATTAATGGTTGAATCTGAAGCTAAAGGGCTTTCAGAAGAAATTATGCTGGGCTCGGTGTTGTTTGGGCATGAACATATGCAGACTGCGATCAATGCGATTAATGAGTTTGCTAATGCCGCAGGTGCAGGTGTAGTTGAATGGGTTGCGCCTGATGAAAATTCAGAATTAGTTGAATTAGTGACTAATGAGGTAGAAGATGCTATTAAACAAGCCTATACTGTTCCTGAAAAATTAGTTCGTCAAGAACAATTAAAAGCCATTCGTACCGCTGTTGTCGAAAAATTATCCGAAAATTATGCTGAAAATGCGATTCGTGGGATCATTGAGCACTTAGAATATCGTATAGTACGAAATGCAATTTTAAATGAAGGTAAGCGCATTGATGGTCGTCCATTAGATAAAATTAGACCTATTTCAATCAGGACAGGTGTACTACCAAGAACACATGGATCTGCATTATTTACTCGTGGTGAAACACAAGCATTGGTTGTTGCTACTTTAGGAACAGCTCGTGATGCTCAAATTATTGATGCATTAGCGGGTGAATATAAAGAGCCTTTTATGTTGCATTACAACTTCCCTCCATTCAGTGTTGGTGAAACTGGTTTTGTTGGATCTCCTAAACGTAGAGAAATCGGTCATGGCCGATTAGCAAAACGTGGGGTAGCAGCCGTTCTGCCCAATATGGATGAATTTCCATACACTATTCGTGTTGTATCTGAAATCACTGAATCTAACGGTTCCAGTTCAATGGCTTCAGTATGTGGTAGTAGTTTAGCCTTAATGGATGCGGGTGTACCATTATCTGCCCCCGTTGCTGGTATCGCAATGGGCTTGATTAAAGAAGGCGATAAATTTGCTGTATTGTCTGACATTATGGGAGATGAAGATCATTTAGGTGATATGGATTTTAAAGTAGCTGGTTCTGCAAATGGAATCACTGCCTTGCAAATGGATATCAAGATAGATGGTATTACAGCAGAAATCATGAAAACAGCCTTGGGTCAGGCTAAAGAAGGCCGTTTACATATATTGGGTGAAATGAATAAGGCACTGGCAAGTACTCGTGATGAGATGTCAGATTTTGCACCTCGTATTATTACATTTAAAATTGATCCTAGTAAAATTCGAGAAGTTATCGGTAAAGGCGGTGCTACTATTCGAAGTATTACAGAAGAAACTGGTGCTAGCATTGATTTAACTGATGATGGTATTGTAAAAATTGCTTCGGTAGATAAAGCGGCTGGAGAAGAAGCGCGACGTTTGATAGAAGAAATTACAGCAGAAGTTGAAGTCGGTAAAACTTACGAGGGTAAAGTAGTGCGCTTAATGGATTTTGGGGCGTTCGTAACTATACTACCTGGTAAAGATGGTCTTGTGCATATTTCACAAATATCAGATGAGCATGTTGATAAAGTAAGTGATCGCTTGAATGAAGGTGATATTGTAAGGGTAAAAGTGCTTGAGATTGATCGACAAGGCCGTGTTAGATTAAGTATTAAAGAAGTTGATAAAGAAGAAGAGATAGAATAAATAAAGTCGTTATTTCCTAAAAAGGGCCTTACGGCCCTTTTTTTTTGGCACTTTTTTAGTGCGTTTTTTGTGAATTGGTTGAGGTTGGTGCGATTGAATTATTTCAACTTGTTGATGTGTTGAAAAAATTTATTGAATCTGAGATTTTATTATTTATTAATTCACCAAATGCTCTTAATCGACACAAATTTAAAACTTATATTTGTTATTTAGACTGTTGACTTTAAAAATGCGCAAACCCTCATTATTGGCACTTTATGTGCTTGTAAACTTGTATTAATATAATTATTTGTACTCAATTGGTATCTTAATTGACATGAAATTGCATGATTCTTCCGCTAAACTTGATAGTTATTATCAACAAGTTCAAGATATTATTTTAAATAGACAAGATTGGGTGACAGGATTGTTACCTGCTAGTACTGCAGTTACCATACATGGAAATTACACGGATGCTTGGGTTCGTGACAATGTTTACAGTATTCTATCAGCATGGGGATTAGCTTTGGCTTATAGGCGTGTTGATAATGCGAAAGATCGAACATATCTATTAGAGCAAAGTGTTGTTAAGTTAATGCGAGGTTTGTTAACTGCAATGATGCGACAGGCGACTAAGGTCGAAAAATTTAAACAAACTCAGAAACCCATTGATGCTTTACACGCCAAATATGACACTAAAACTGGCAATAATGTAGTAGGTGATGATGAGTGGGGGCATTTACAATTAGATGCTACTTCTCTATTTTTATTAATGCTAGCTCAAATGACCGCCTCAGGGTTGCGAATTGTTTTTACCATTGATGAAGTGAATTTCGTACAAAATTTAGTTCATTATATAAGTAGAACTTATCGAACACCCGATTATGGAATATGGGAACGTGGTAATAAAATCAATCATGGAATTGCCGAACTTAATGCTAGTTCTATTGGAATGGCTAAGGCCGCATTAGAGGCTTTGTCTGGATTTAATTTATTTGGTAAAAACGGAGGGCAGGCAGCAGTCGTTCATGTAATTAGTGATGATATTGCGCGGACTCGAATTACCTTAGAATCATTGTTACCGAGAGAATCGATTTCTAAAGAAGTTGATTCTGCGGTATTAAGTGTGACAGGATTTCCAGCTTTTGCTATAGATGATGAGGCTTTACGTTTAAAAACGGAAGCTTTGATTTGCCAAAAGTTAGAAGGTAGCTATGGTTGTAAACGTTTCTTATTAGATGGTCATCAAACTGTTATTGAAGATCACAATAAATTACATTATGACCCACATGAACTTAAGCAGTTTATGGATATTGAATGTGAATGGCCGTTATTCTTTACATATTTGTTGTTGAATAATTTATGTGCTAAGAATTACGCGGTAGCTGAAAAATATCGTAAAAAGCTTGAGTCTTTAATGGTAGAACAGGGTGGACACTATTTATTACCTGAACTTTATGTTGTCCCAGCAGCTGCAATTTCTGCGGAAAAGACCGCACCTGAAAGTCAACAAAGAGTTCCCAATGAAAATATACCTTTAGTTTGGGCGCAAAGTTTATATATTTTAGGTAGTTTAATTCAAGATGGCTTATTAAGTTGTGATGATATCGATCCATTAGGAAGACATAACGCGCTTGAAAAAACGCATAATCATACTATTCAAATTCAATTATTAGCTCAAGACGAAGATGTCCAAAAACAATTGCTTGATCACAATATAGCAGCACAAACTTTAGCTGAAATTGCGCCATTTCAAATACGTGAAGCAAGTGAGTTGGCCATGGCTTATACCCAAGTCGGTAGGAACGATCGAATGGGATTAACCGGTCGACCTTTAAGACAATTGCGCAGTTTAGCCACCTCAAAATTATATACCTTAGCGGGTGAACCTTTATTATTCACGCCCCAATGTCTTAACCAAAAAGGTTTTTATTTGGCAATGGATAATCATTTATTAATTCAACGGCTACGCGTTGAATTATCATATATCTATAAACATTGGGATAAGAAAGGTAACCCAGTCGTTGCTATAACAATTAAGCATAATATGTTGGATACCCGACATAGTGATATTTTGTTGGATTTTATTAGTGAATTAAAGCAGGGCTCTACTAAAGGTATACCAGTAAAAATTGGAGTGTTAGCGGATTTTTCTGATACCTCAACTTATGAAACAATCAATCAATTACATGGTTTTAAATTTTCGGAAGCTACATGGGAAGATCCGGAAAGACCTTTCTATAAACTTTTGCCAAGGAATAATGAGCAATCTTTTCCTTTAGATACTTTGTTATTGAATGAGTGGGAAATAGCAAGTGATAGTGAGTTATTCATCCAGTTAGGTATCCATCCTAATCTATATGCGCAATTAGAAATTTTGACGTTGTTAAGTCAACGCCATGGATTAAATTATGAAACCGTCTTATCAAATGATGAGGGTAAATTCGCTACAGTAGCTGATTTATTAGCTGAGTTGTATGAGAGGGCTGGTGATAAACATGATTGGTCTATTGTAAGACGATGCGCGGGATTATTAGGAAAATATGATATTAATTTAGAACAAGCTGCTACTGATATATTAGTCAGGCAACATTCATTAACCTTAGGGCGTGCTTATAGTGGTAAGGCAACTTTAACGGGGCCGGTTGATTCATTAGAAATATTACAATTAATTCGTACTTACAATAATAATGACGCTAGTGAGCATATTATTATTCAGGAGTTGATTTTATATATAGGTTTATTAATTAAATCTAAACCTCAATTGTTTACTGATATGCATACTATAAGAATAGGTCATATTATGCAGCTATTAATAGTGCGACAAAAGAGAGATTCTGCTTGCGATACGTTAGACCAAGCATTCAATAGTTTACTTGCTTTATCTCCGTTTGCTTTGTCTAAAAAACTAAAAGAAACATTAGAAGATTTCAATAACACAGAACAGGCATTGGGTCTGGCAGAAAACTTGCATTATGATGGGGAATGTCATCAATTAAGTAGTGCGCGTTTTTCTGTGGCATTGGATCCAAAAGAAAGCCAAGACATTGTTAA
>CAIVAH010000014.1 GCA_903903765.1 uncultured Methylococcaceae bacterium | reverse complement strand
TATCTAATGTAGTATACAAAGTGTCATCACCGGCACCGGCATTTACGGTATCAGCACCACCACTACTCATATCAATGTAATCATTCTGGAGTGTACCTGATAATGTGTCAGGCGCTATTGTTCCTAGTAATACCGCCGATCCATCTGCAAACTCAAAGTTACTAGAATTTAAATCAATCAGATTAATGCCCGCTAGCATTAACACTTCGAGGCCATACTGCAATATGACATCCGAGCCAGATTGACTCAAGGTTAATTGGGCAGCGTTATAGGTGGAATCAAAACTTAATACGTCAACACTAATTGTAAAATTGTTAATTGTTGTATTAACTGCTTGTTTAAATGTATAAATAGCCATAGATAATCCCATCATATTTTAGGAACACATCACACCTCTGTTGGTATAGAGATTTGATATTTTAAAGTTACGCTTAATTTACATTTATCTAACTAAATTGTATTCATCAATATTGATGAATATAAAAAATAAATTTAACAAATTTATTACTACTAAACCTTGAACGCTCCAATATTTGTCAATACATAACGCAGTCCGGCACAAATTTTTATATAATTAACTCAATTCAAATTAATTTTATAATTTTTAATCATTAAATTACTGAGCTATAATTTATATATTTATAGTCCTGTAGATTTTATAACTATGACAGATGACGAATTACTGGATTATTTAATTATTGTGCTTTATGACGCAATACTTGAGCCATCTCGCTGGAGAGAAGCAATTGAGATATGTGGATATTTTGCGAATGATATTAAATCTTCAAACAACATGCTTGATAATGTCAACCATACCTTAATTAACAGCGTAGTAGCAGGTATGGAGTTTTCTGATCAAATGATTAATGAATATAGTAAGTTTTATATGAATCAAGATCAGAATCTTAGTAACGCAAGCAATACAACCCTAAAAGGCATTTCTTACACTTTTAACCAATCGCCTTATTCGACTGATCATAATAAGTTTTACCAAGCGTTTTTTATAAATTATGGCGCACCACTATTAATGGATAAGTGGGAACACTCAAAATTTACCCTACATGTTAATCTTTTAAAAGATCATTTAAAAAGAGTACTGGAACTTCAAAAAAAGCATTACTCTTTAACAACGCAAGTTAAGATAAACACCTTGGCTATTGATGCAATTAAATTTCCAATTTTGATTGTTGATTGGCAAGGCAAGATTATGCATCTTAATGATGAAGCTACTCAAACACTACAAATCATTGATAGTAACTTGAGTAACAATTTTGGATATTTAACAACTACGCAACTTAATGATAAAAAAACATTAGACCAATTACTCTTAAATGCCACAAGTCCGAGTAAATCCAGTGGGGCAATGACATTAACTACCGTAGATCCTTGGCAAATCTATGTAACACCGTTACCATCTCAAGTTTTAAATCTTCCTGATTTGGAAACAAACTTAGCGATGTTACATATCTTAAAACCAGACAAAACTCATAGCCAAACTCGTCTTGAGTTATTCAGTAAACTATATAATTTTTCAGCGTCAGAAACAAAGGCAGCATCCGCTATTTTATTAGGTGAATCTCCCGAAGAATACGCTCAGGAATCTGGGCTTTCTATGTCAACAGTTAGAACACACATCAAAAATTTATTAAGTAAAACAAATACCCACAGACAAACTGAGTTCGTTGCCTTACTAAATAAACTACCCCCTCTTAAAGATTAATCAATCCAAGAGCCACTACTGATATTTTCTGCTTATTCAGCCGTTCTTGGCGATTCAGCTGAGCGCATAAAAGAGATGGGGGCTACTTCATCATCTGAAAACGTCACCATTTCCCATGATTCTGTATCGTCTAATAAAGCTCTGAGCAGTTTATTATTTAAACCATGTCCAGACTTATAACCGGTAAATTGACCTATTAAACTATGTCCTAGTAAATACAAATCGCCAATAGCATCTAGAATCTTGTGCTTTACAAATTCATCCGCACATCGTAAACCATCTTCATTCAATACTTTATCTTCATCTACCACAATCGCGTTATCTAAACTTCCGCCTAAGGCTAAGTTATTTTCTCTTAACATATCAATATCTTTCATAAAGCCAAAAGTTCTAGCTCTACTTACTTCTTTAACAAAAGTAGTCGATGAAAAATCCATAGTAGCTGTTTTAAGATGATCTTCAAAGGCTGGATGTTCAAAATCTATAGTAAACGTGACCTTAAAACCTTCAAATGGCTCAAAAGATGCCCACTTATCTCCATCCTGAACTTTAATAGGACGTTTAATTCTAATATATTGTTTTGGACAATCTTGTTCATCAACACCAGCAGATTGTAATAAAAACACAAAAGGCCCTGCAC
Source organism: uncultured Methylococcaceae bacterium (assembly GCA_903903765.1). Lineage (GTDB taxonomy): Bacteria > Pseudomonadota > Gammaproteobacteria > Methylococcales > Methylomonadaceae > Methylobacter_C. The sequence goes on along the minus strand of CAIVAH010000014.1, from coordinate 14,209 downwards.
TGCCATCCATAATTGGAACTTCTGCTGCACTAACATCAATAATCGCATTATCTATGCCTAAACCGGCAAAAGCGGACAATAAGTGTTCTATTGTAGAAATTTTTACATCACCTGCAACAAGAGTAGTCGAAAGCACTGTTTCACCAACGTTTCTGGGTGTCGCTTTAATGATTACAGGCTCGGTTAAATCTACTCTACGAAATATAATCCCAGAATTTACTTCGGCAGGCCGTATGGTTAAATATACTTTTTCTCCTGTATGGAGACCTACCCCTGTGGCTCGTATCGTATTTTTTAAAGTTCGCTGTTTAATCATGTAGTCAATGAGGCCAAGAAAGTCTAAAAGTGCAAAATTTTAACACAGTACTGTTAAAAAGTATTCAATAGGGGTTAGTGACTGATATTTAAGAATTTGATATAGCATTATTAATGCAAATAATGCTAGTCTAAAGTTCTCCTGCACAAACCTAGTTAATATGCATAAAAGAATTTTAGATAAAGATACTGGCGCCAATCAACCCTACAACCCTGATTTTTTAAAAAACATCTATCATCAATGGTGTCATGAAAAGCGCATAAAATTCGACAATCTACAACTTATTACCATTACCGAACTACAGAATACGCTAGACAATCTGATACGGTTGCAGTTGTATTATCAAAAACCAGCTTGGCGCAGAATGTCCAACCCTCTCCCTAAAAATCCAAGCTTGTACATTTATGGTGATGTAGGTCGAGGTAAATCGATGTTGATGAACCTGTTTTATGAAGCCTGTCCAATCAAAATGAAAGCCCGTTTTCACTACAGTAAGTTTATTTCACAGATACATGCCTATCTTCACGTCAGTTCTCAACACAAAAAAACTGAAACATTAGCTACTTTTGCCAATAAGCTAAGTTCAGAAATCAAATTACTCTGCATAGATGAGTTTTATGTAACCGATATTGCGGACGCCATGATATTAGAACGCTTATTTAGCCAACTAATAAAGCTGAATATAACTATTGTAATTACCTCAAATCGACACCCCAACGATCTTTACCAAGGAGGCATACAAAAAGCGCAATTTTCAAAATTCACTGAACTCCTTCAAGGCCACGTTAAAATAATCGCGCTAGACACCCCAACAGACTATCGTTTATCGTATCTTAGATCGACTCAACCAGTATACTTCTTCCCTTTGGGTAAAGCTTCTGATCAGTTTATCAATAACGCTTATGCACAACTAACCCAAAATGCCGCCATTATTCCATACCAATTCAGTTTATTAGGTCGTACAACCACAATAAGATCGGCATACCAAAACATTGCACTTACTAGCTTCAATGAACTTTGTGAACAACCACTGGGCAGTAATGACTATTGCGAAATGGCTCAACAATTTAACTATTTAATAATGGCTAACATTCCAAAAATGTCTTATGAATATCGTAATGAAGCAAAACGCTTTATGAGTTTAATTGATGCTCTGTATGAACATAATGTAAAATTAATCTGTAGTGCGGAAACGCCGGCGGAAGATTTATATCTTGAAGGTGATGGTTCATTCGAATTTAAGCGCACTATATCAAGACTCATAGAAATGCAAACGCAACATTATTTAACATAAACCCCATTAATCTATATAACTCTACAAAAATCAAGGTAACACGATGGTAACATTAACAACACCTGTCTGCGAATTTGGCTTAAAAGCACCTGAGTTCAATCTTTTAGGAGTGGACAACAATTTTTGGTCATTGAAAGACTGCATGGGTGAAAAAGGACTATTAGTAATGTTTATATCTAATCATTGTCCCTATGTTAAAGCAGTTCAAAACCGCTTAATCAGAGATACTAACGAGCTCAAAGCCTTGGGTATTAATTGCGTAGCCATCATGCCAAACGATACCATTGAATACCCAGAAGACGCATTTGAAAACATGCAATTAGTTAGCGAAAACAACAACTACAGTTTCCCTTACTTACTCGATGATACCCAAGATATTGCACGTGCCTTTGGCGCGATTTGCACACCTGATTTTTTTGGTTACAACAATCACTACGAATTACAGTACAGAGGCAGACTTGACGCTACCGGCAGAAATACCGAAATAACAGACACACATCGAGAGTTATTCGAAGCAATGAAGTTAGTTGCCGAAACTGGAAATGGCCCAACTGATCAAACCCCTAGCATTGGTTGCTCAATCAAATGGAAAAAAGCCGCTCAGCCTGATTAAATTTTTATACTATAGCATTCACTAGTTTTTATAAGCACCGTATGCTTTATCCCTATTCACAATATCATTAACAAACCTAAAGAGAGCTTAAATATGTCAATTAAACGAATGGTAGATCTTGATTTATCAGGAAAAAGAGTATTAATACGTCAAGATTTAAACGTACCAGTTAAAAATGGTCAAGTGACCAGTGATTTAAGAATTCAAGCGAGTGTGCCTACTATCGAACAAGCCTTAGCTAAAGGGGCAGCCGTTATCCTACTTTCTCACCTAGGTCGTCCTGTTGAAGGTCAGTATGATGATGAATCTTCTTTGAAGCCCGTTGCGGAGCGCTTAGCAACGCTTTTAGGCAAACCAGTTAGATTAGAAAAAGATTGGTTAGAAGGCATCACTATTGCACCAGGTGAAGTGGTACTTTGTGAAAATGTCCGTTTTAATGTTGGTGAAGAAAAGAACAGCGATGAACTAGGTCAAAAAATGGCCGCACTTTGTGATGTATTTGTAATGGATGCTTTTGGAACTGCTCATAGAGCACAAGCTTCAACACATAGTGTTGCTAAATATGCGCCAATCGCTTGCGCTGGCCCATTATTAGGAAATGAACTAGATGCTTTAGGCAAAGCATTAGAAACGCCAACTAAACCATTAGTTGCTATTGTAGGTGGATCTAAGGTTTCTACTAAATTAACAGTGTTAAAATCATTATCAGAAAAAGTTGATCAATTAATTGTCGGTGGTGGGATTGCAAATACTTTTATTGCTGCAATGGGCTATTCCGTTGGAAAATCGCTTTATGAAGCTGACTTAATTGAAGAAGCACAAAGCTTAATCGCTGCCGCTAAAAAGGCTGGCTCTGATATTCCTATTCCAGTTGATGTAGTCTGTGCAAAAGAATTTTCAGATACCGCGGAAGCTACTATTAAAAAAGTAACCGACGTAGAAGATGATGATCTTATCCTAGATATTGGCCCTGATACTGCTAAACAATATGCTGAAATCTTAAAATCTGCTGGCACTATCGTTTGGAATGGACCCGTTGGCGTCTTTGAAATTGAACAATTTAGCCACGGCACCCAATCTTTGTCTAAAGCTATTGCTGATAGCAGTGCATTTTCAATTGCTGGCGGCGGAGATACTTTAGCTGCAATTGACAAATATGGTATTAATGATGATGTTTCATATACCTCAACTGGAGGTGGAGCATTTTTAGAATTCCTAGAGGGTAAAGAATTACCTGCCGTTGCCATACTAAAATCAAGAGGCTAAATCAAGCTAAAGTGCATAATGTTTGAACCTTGACCTTATGCACTATTACTTGTACTCTGTACGGGAATGAATTTTTTCAGCCTGTTTTAAGGGCTGAGTGCTTTTTACTTATATTAGGTTGGATAATGGCTAGAGTTACAATTGAAGATTGTTTAGAAAATGTAGAAAACCGTTTTAAATTGGTTTTGTTGGCAAGCACCAGAGCTCGTCAATTAAGTCACGGTGCAACCGAATTTGTACCAAGAGGCAAAGATAAGGACACTGTTGTCGCGTTACGAGAAATTGCTGCTGGTCACGTTACCGTTGAAAACATTGCCATTCTACATCGCGTTGGTGAAGCGCACGACCATAACGCAATGTTCTAAATAATTTCCGCCTATGTCGATAATAGCCGACGATGTTGTTTCAACTCGACCGCAAGACGAACTGATACGAAAACTATGTCTGATTCTGTCCGGTTATTTAGACGAAGATCAAATCAAAAATTGCGTCCGTGCCTATGAATTTGGTGCGGATGCACACACTGGACAATTCCGTAAAAGCGGAGAAGCCTATATCTGCCACCCGGTCTCTGTGGCAATATTACTTGCAGAAATGCACATGGATGCTAGCGGCATTATGGCTGCTATCTTACATGATGTCATCGAAGACACCCCTGTCACTAAAAAAGAACTCGCAAGACAATTTAGTCAAGAAGTCGCTGACTTAGTCGATGGTGTTACAAAACTTACCAAAATTGATGGCAGATCACAAACGCGAGCAGAAGCACAAGCAGAAAATGTGCGAAAAATGTTCCTCGCGATGGGTAAAGATTTACGGGTAATCTTAGTTAAATTGGCCGATCGTTTGCATAATATGCAAACACTGGGTGTTATGCCTGCGGAAAAAAAGCGCCGAATAGCCCGTGAAACACTTGATATTTATGGACCTATAGCAAATCGCTTAGGCATGAGCAAAATTCGCCATAAACTAGAAGAACTTAGCTTCCAAGCCATGTATCCTACACGGCATAAAGTTTTATCCCATGCTATAAAAAAGGCGCGGGGTAATCGCAGCAAAATTATTGATACCATCGAAGACACCATAAAAAATCGCCTAGAACAAGCAGAACTTCATTATGAAGTGTCGGGCAGAGAAAAGAATATCTATAGCATCTATCAAAAAATGGTTCAAAAAAAACTGTCTTTATCAGCCATTTTTGATCTTTATGCCTTTCGAATTTTTTGTGACAATGTAGACACTTGTTATCGCGCCCTAGGCGTTATCCATAATCTTTATAAACCGATTCCAGGACGCTTTAAAGATTACATTGCACTACCTAAGGCCAACGGTTATCAATCACTGCACACTATTGTCATTGGCCCGTACGGTGCGCCAATTGAAATTCAAATCCGAACCCATGAAATGCATCGTATGGCAGAATCAGGTATTGCCGCACACTGGTTATATAAATCAGATGAAGATAAAACCGAAAAATTTCAAGCCCGCGCCAATGAATGGTTAAGAGATTTACTAGAAATCCAAAAAACTGCCGGTGATTCACTGGAGTTTATCGATAATTTAAAAATTGATTTGTTTCCCCAAGAGGTTTTTGTTTTCACCCCTAAAGGCGGCATTATAAAGATACCACGCGGGGCAACAATTATCGATTTCGCATATGCAGTTCATACCGATATCGGAAATGCCTGTGTTTCCGCTCGTATAGATAAACAACTCGTACCGTTACAAACAAAATTAGAAAACGGCATGACGGTTGAAATCATCACCGCACCCTGGGCTAGGCCTAATGCGCTTTGGCTAAATTATGTCACGACAGTTAAAGCAAGATCTTGCATTAGAAATCACCTTAAACATTTTAAACAACAAGAAGCTATTAGTTTAGGCCACAGATTATTAGAAAAAGAACTGCATACATTACATGTTCAACTAGAAAGCATTGAACAAACTCGTATTCTAACTTTATTAAAAGTAATGAATATGTCCACAATGGATGAGTTATTAGAAGATATTGGTCTTGGAAATAAAATGCCCTTCTTAATCGCTAAGAGACTAATGCAAGTTGATATTAATGCTAATATCAAATTAGATAGTAATGAGAGAACCCAACAAAGCCCTTTAATTATTAAGGGCACTGAAGGCATGGTCATCACTTTAGCTAAATGCTGTCGACCAATTCCTGGAGACTCTATTATTGGATACTTTAACCCCGGCAAGGGCATTGTTGTTCATCATCATGAATGTCGCAATCATACGGTAGTTAGAAAAAAACACACTAACTGGCTGGATGTTGAATGGTGTAAAGATGTTGAAGGGGATTTTCCTACCGAAATCCGAATTGAAATACTCAATCAACGTGGCGCTCTTGCAACCATAGCGTCTACCATTTCTAACCACGGTTCTAATATTGAAAATGTGACCGTAGTTGATCAAGATGATAGAGTTTGTGTTGATTTAATTACGCTAACGGTGAATGATCGTATCCATTTAGCAAAAGTAATAAGACGTTTAAAAGAGCTATCTATCGTAATGAAAATCACTCGAGTTAAAGGTTAAGTTTAATTTCCTTGTATTAATCTCAAGTTTAAACGATAATACTGTTTTTTAGCTGAACACGCTAAAACATAATGGTGATCGAGTCGGTCCTCTCGCAACGATACGCTGTAAACCCCGCCAGGTCCGGAAGGAAGCAACGGTAGCAGCAGATTCGTGTGCCGGGATGTGGCTGATTCGGTTACCGCCCAATCAAGCAACTTAATTATTCGAGCCTGCAATGAATTATCAGGTTCTCGCCAGAAAGTGGCGTCCACACAATTTCAAAGAAGTCGTCGGCCAAGAACATGTTGTTCAATCTTTAATTAACGGATTACAACATAATAGACTACATCATGCCTATCTATTTACCGGAACCCGAGGTGTTGGCAAAACCACACTAGCTAGAATTTTAGCTAAGGCGATAAATTGCGAAAACCTTCAAGATAATAATCCATGTGATCTTTGCGAAAGTTGCATAGCAATTAACGACGGTAGTTTTTTAGATTTAATAGAAGTTGACGCCGCATCACGAACTAAAGTAGAAGACACCCGAGATTTACTTGATAACGTGCAATACGCACCTAATCAAGGCCAATACAAAGTCTATATCATCGATGAAGTACACATGCTATCAGGGCATAGTTTTAATGCACTATTAAAGACCCTTGAAGAACCGCCTGCACATGTAAAATTTTTATTAGCAACGACAGATCCTCAAAAAATACCAGTCACTATTTTATCGCGCTGCTTACAATTCAATTTAAAACAGCTTTCACCTAGTCAAATTTTTTCTCAAATGGAATTAATCCTAAAACAAGAAAAATTAGATTATGAACCCGCAGCCTTAAAATCACTATCCCGCGCCGCAGAAGGTAGTATGCGAGACGGTTTAAGCTTATTAGACCAAGCCATAGTCTACGGAAATGGTTCGGTTCAAAGCAATGATGTAAACACGATGCTAGGCACCGTTGCTATTCAACCTATTGATGATATTTTACAAGGTTTAATCAACCAAGATGCTGCATCCATCATAAACAAAATAGCAGAATTGGATAATTTATCAGCTAATTTCGATGATGTTCTGCAGCAAATTTTACAAGTATTGCATCGCGCCGCTTTATCACAACATATTGCTAATTTTATAGATGAGAATTTTGATAAAGAACTGATAGATAAATTAGCAAACGAATTATCAGCGGAAGACATTCAACTATTCTATCAAATTGCTCTTATGGGCCAAAAAGACCTAGCCCTAGCACCTGATCCGCGTAGTGGATTAGAAATGGTTATGTTACGAATGTTAACTTTTAAACCTGCCAAACTTGATCAAAAGATCAGTACATCAAGGCCGCTCGCTCAAAAAACACCCACAACACCAATACCGGAATTTACTGACTCAGCAAAAAAAGAAACTAAAACGGATATTTCTTGGTTATCTATGATTTCTGCTATGAAACTAGTTGGTATGACAAAAGAATTTGCGAGTCACTGTGTGCTGGAATCTCTTGATGATAATAACTGTACTTTAATTATCAACCCCAACCACATCAGCAGCGCCAAAGCACAAGATGGTTTACAAACCGCCTTACGAAAATATACTGGGTCACCCCAATTAAAACTTAATATAAAATCAGCAAAAACGACTATAGAAACACCAGCAGTACAATTAATTAAAGAACGGGAAAACCAACAACAGGCTTCTGTTGATGCCATTAATAACGACCCCAATATTCAGGCTTTAAAAGATCACTTTGACGCTCGAATCCTACCCGGCACCACTGAACCAGTCATTACAAAAGAGGAAGAATAATGAAAAATGCTTTAGGCAACCTAATGCAACAAGCGCAAAAAATGCAAGAAGATCTAAAAACCGCCCAAGACGAACTCGCTTTAATGCAAGTTCAAGGTGAGTCAGGCGCAGGACTTGTATCCATTATAATGACTGGAAAACGCGAAGCCAGAAAAGTAACTGTTGACCCTACTCTACTAGACGATAAAGACATGTTAGAAGATCTTATTGCAGCGGCTATTAACGATGCTGTCAATAAAGTTAATAAAATGAAAAAAGAAAAAATGTCAGATGTAACATCTGGAATTCCCTTACCTCCTGGTTTTAAATTACCTTTTTAACATGATCAAAAACGGCCTACTTGGAGAGTTAATACAAAACTTTTGTTGCCTACCCAGTGTTGGCCCAAAATCAGCGCAACGTATCACATTACATTTATTACAACGTGATAGGAAAGGTGCGCGTTTACTGGCTGAAACGCTACTAAGCGCATTAGAAAAAATCACCCATTGCCAAGAATGTCGAACCTTCACAGAACAAGCATTATGTGAAACTTGTACTGATCTATCTAGAAATAATAGCTTGCTCTGCATTGTTGAAAACCCTGCAGATGCCTGGCATATTGAACAAGCGACTGCCTTTAAAGGTTATTACTATGTGCTTCATGGAAGATTATCACCAATAGATGGCATTGGCCCCAATGAGCTCGGCCTAGATAAACTTGAACAACGTCTTGCTAAGGGTGAAATCCAAGAAATCATTCTAGCCACCAATTCAACCGTTGAAGGTGAAGCGACTGCCTACTTTATCAGTGAAATTGCTAAAAAATACGCTATTAATGCAAGTCGATTAGCTCACGGTGTTCCTATGGGAGGAGAATTGGAATTTATTGATAGCAGCACACTTTCTCATGCGTTTAAAGGACGCAGATTACTATAAGGATTAATAATGGACATTTGCTTGTTTTGCAAAATGGTCGCAGGTGAAATAAAACCAGAGGTAGTATTTGAAGATGAATCAGTGCTCGCCTTTAAAGATATTAATCCTCAAGCGCCTTTACATATTTTAATTATTCCAAAAACCCATATCAGCACATTAAATGATTTGGCTGATACTCAACTTGCTGGTCATTTATTACAAACAGCTACTCAAATAGCTAAAAACAATAAAGTATCAGAAGACGGCTATAGAACGGTCTTTAACTGCAACCCTAAAGGCGGTCAGGAAGTATATCATCTACATTTACACTTACTAGCTGGCCGTCAAATGACTTGGCCGCCAGGTTAATAACCTTTCTTTAATAAACTCAGGAATTCGTTGCTCCAACCAATAAATGGGCCTTAAAGGTGTATTACCTGAAACAAACCCCACATGCCCGCCGCTTTCAGTCACCTCAAGACTTACAAAATCAGATAAATGCTCATTAATAGGCAAAACATCGGGCGTCATAAAAGGATCATCTATGGCTTGAATGACTAAAGTTGGCACCCTGATAAATTTTAAAAATCGCCGCGAACTTGATTGCTGATAATAATCATGCGCATCATTGAATCCATGTAATTTAGCTACGACTCGGTCATCATATTCCCAAAAAGACTTTATCTGAGACACATCACCTAATCTAGTAATTTTATTCGCCTCATCTACTTGACCGATTGATTCCAAATACACTTTTTTATCCGTAATAAACTGTTTTAACTCTGAAATCAAACGAGAACGATACAACTTAGCGAAACCTTTATCTAATGTAGTAGCGCATATATCCAGTTGTAAAGGCACTGAAACAGCGACTGCAGCAAATAAAAAAGACCTATTATTAGAAGACTCGCCCAGCCATTTTAATAAAACATTACCGCCTAACGAAAACCCAACCATGCCAATAGGCGTATTTGGCTCTCGCGCCCTTAATGTCAGATACAAAAAATCTAAATCCGCGGTTTCACCTGAGTGATAACATTGTGCGCGGTGATTTAATTCTCCACTACAACCACGAAAATTTAATGCCGCGGTTCTAAAGCCATCAAGCGTTAATTGACGCTGAAGACCTTTAATATATCCAGAACTTGAACTGCCAGTTAAGCCGTGTAATAAAATTATAATGGGGTGGTGGGCATCGCCACACCAATCAATATCAACAAAATCAAAATCGGGTGTAATCAATCGCTCTCTTCGGGTACTAACCAAAGGTACGACTCTAAATAATGATGGATAAATTGTCTGCAAATGCGCATTATTTAACCACCACGCCGGTTTAAATGATGATCTAACGTTTGTGTCTTTCACGTACAAAGCCCTACCGAATTTAACTCTTAATTAAAGCCCCAGCAAAATCAACTTGTCTCCAAGCCTCATAGAGAACAATAGCGACTGTATTTGATAAATTTAAACTTCGGCTATCTGCTTGCATAGGCAAATACAAACAAAACTCATCTCCCAGCTGTTTTAATCTATTTTCTGGGATACCTCTTGTTTCAGGACCAAATATAAAGGTATCTCCATCAACAAAATCAACATCGCTCACGATCCTACGACCTTTAGTAGTCAAAGCAAACAGGCGTTCAGGTTTCTCAGTTTCAATAAAGGCATCATAAGAAGCATGCAATTTAACTGCAACCCATTCATGATAATCAAGCCCTGCCCTACGCAATTTTTTATCATCTAATTCAAACCCTAACGGTTCTATCAAATGCAACTGCGCACCAGCATTTGCACATAATCTTATAATATTCCCAGTATTAGCGGGAATTTCGGGCTCAAATAAAACAACATGAAACATAGTTAACCAACACCTATTAAATTTTATAATCTTTAATTAACATCAACACCCTGCACGTATAGTATGATAAATTTTCGTAAATAGTTTTATAGAATACTAACCGTAATTCTCTTTAATTTAATTAATATTATGCAAACACATATAGACGCAATTGAAATCATCCCAAAAGCTACTCATCAATACACTATTATCTGGATGCATGGTTTAGGGGCAGATGGGCATGACTTCGAAGGTATTGCTCCAGAACTCCACCTAAACGTCCAAGACCATATTCATTTTATTTTTCCTAACGCACCTATCCAAGCGGTCACTATTAATGGTGGTTTAAAAATGAGGGCTTGGTACGATATATTAGAAAGGTCTTTAGAACGAAAAGTTGATGTTAATGGCATTCATGAGTCAGCTCGATTAATTTCTACCTTGATTGATCAAGAAATAAAAAAAGGCATTCCAGCAGAACACATTTTATTAGCCGGTTTTTCACAAGGCGGGGTAATCGCCCTACATGCTGGACTTAACTTTACCCAAAATCTAGCCGGAATTGTTGCTCTTTCAACCTATTTTCCAACGATCAACGAGCTTGATACAAGTCCGAAAAGCACACCTATATTTATGGCTCATGGCATACTAGATTCTATTGTTGATATTGAATCAGGCAAAGCCGTTTTTAATAGTCTGCACACATCAAACCATCAAATTGAGTGGCACGACTATTTAATGGAACATTCCGTATGTGCAGATGAAATAAAAGATATTGCAGAGTTTATTAATAACGTATTCAAAGACTAAAAAGCAAACTATCAACTTAATGGGCAAAAAAAAGGGTCTGTAAAAAATACAGACCCTGTTCTTAAATCTTATTATATTACGCGTTTACAGTGGCAATTATTTCGTTAAAAGCATCTACTTTTGATTTACCTGTCTTAACAAGCTCAATACCATTATCAACAATCATTTTGCATAATCCTGGTGTTTTATAAATGATTAAACATAAATAACCAACAACCGGAATAGCAATCAAAGCACCTATAAAACCATGTAAACCAATAACGGCTAATAATTTTATTAATAGAGCAATGGCGTCGAGTGGCAATAAAACCATAGCACCAAAATAAACGATTACTGTGAATGTAAATACTACAAAAACCACAAACTGAAGAAGTCTAACTAACGCAACATTAACTTTTTTCATAAATACTTTCAATATCCTAATAACTATAAGAGGCTTTTAAATCAGTAACAGTTACTGACCCCATTTAATCTTGCTAAACAGCGCGACTTTTTGAGTTTGAAATTATACCTTAAAGACATCAAAATACTTCAATTTTCTTCTTAATAAACAGACGATATAGCGCCCCACCTGTTAAAAAACCACCTAAATGCGCCCACCAAGCCACTGTAATAGGAGTATCTTCAAATATTATTGCCGTTGTAGCATTATGTAATTGTAATAAAACCCACAACCTAAAAATGCAATCGCCGGTACATGAAAAAGTAGCGGAGGGAAAAATACCACGACCCGCTCCAATGGATACAAAAAGAAATAAGCAGCTAACACTGCAGCGATTGCACCCGATGCACCAATAACAGGGATATCAAGCGTTGGATCAAAATACCATTGTAATAGTGTCGCGAAAACTCCACAGATTAAATAAAATAATAAAAATGGAAAATGCCCCATTCTATCTTCAATATTATCGGCAAATATCCACATAAACCACATATTTACCACTAAATGTATCCATGTTGCGTGTAAAAATAGATTAGTGATAAATGATAAATAACCATCAAACGGTAAATTAACTGATACGCCAGAATACCGCGCCGGTACCATGCCATACTTATTTAATAAACTGATAGCCAATTGATCTGGCATCAATTTCATACCGATAAAAACACCGATACAAATCGCCATGATAAACCAAGTAATATAAGGAGTTGAATTACAGGGTGCCGTATCTCTAATAGGTATCATTTTTCACCTTTAAATTATAAAAATAAAGAACTCAGCTTAACATCTATATTTTGAATAGCAAAACACACAGATTAAATGATACCCGCTACGCAAAAGAATTATAATATTGCAATTATATATTTAATCCGTCATTGTGCGGATATACTCTTTAGAATCATGCCAGAAACCACATCAGAAAGTCTCCCCTCATTTTTAACATTCACTTTAGCAGAGCCATTAGTTAAAGCAATTCATAAAATGGGGTATACCTCACCCACGCCTGTTCAAACAAAGGCCATACCACTTGCATTAGAGTATAAAGATTTATTAGTTAGCGCTGAGACAGGAAGTGGTAAAACTGCGGCGTTTTTATTACCCACGATTCAAAATTTATTAAGCGTACACACAGATGCCATTGGCACCCGCGCTTTAATTCTGGCTCCAACACGTGAACTTGCTCAACAAATCTTTAATCAATGCCAACAGCTCATTCAATTTACAGAACTTAGAGTCGGTATTATTACGGGCGGTGACGATTTTAGACTGCAACAAAATATGTTACGCAGAAACACCGAAATCGTGATTGCTACCCCAGGTCGATTACTGGAACTAATAGAACAACAAACCCCTAACTTTACGCGTCTAGAAACCCTCATCTTAGATGAAGCGGATCGCATGTTAGATATGGGCTTTAGTGAAGATGTTTTATCAATTGCTAATCGCTGTAATGCCCAAAGACAAACCTTATTATTCTCAGCTACCCTAACCCATTTTGGCGTTATTAAAATGGCTGACAAACTACTCACTAACCATGAGATAGTTGCACTTAATACGCTACATGACGGACATCGCAATATTGAGCAACAAATTATTGTTGCGGATGATATTGACCATAAACAAAAAATATTAGCGTGGTTACTACTCAATGATAAATATGACAAAGCCTTAATTTTTACTAACAGTCGTGTACAAGCAGATGCCTTACGCGGCCCGTTACGTGGCCAAAAATTACGTGTAGGAGTATTACACGGCGAGATGGACCAGAAAGATCGTAACCGTATGATGGAACTTTACCGTAGCGGTAGCGTTAATGTCATGATCGCCACAGATTTAGCCGCTAGAGGCTTAGATATTGAAGGCATCAATTTAGTGATTAACTTTGATGTACCAAGAAACGGTATTAACTATATTCATCGTATCGGCAGAACCGGTCGAGTTGATGCTTTAGGTGTTACCGTTATGTTGGTTAAAAGCACTGAATGGAATTTAATGTCGGGTATTGAACGCTTCTTAAAACAATCTTTTAAGCGTCGGACTATTAAAGAACTTGAAGGTCACTATAAAGGCCCTAAAAAGCTCAAATCATCAGGCAAAGCGGCTGGCGTTAAGAAAAAAGAAACTAAGAAAAAAGATACCACAGAAAAAGTAAAAGTAAGACTCAGAGACAAAAAGAACATTGGTAAACGCAGAACGCCAGCGACTCAAAAAACGACTGAATCAACTAGCAATCAAGCTCCTAATACAGATAAATAGTCACCGCCTGAAAAATACACACTAACTCTAAACACATAGCGTTATACGCCATATATTTTACGCTTACGCCAGAAAGTAGCTCTACTCATTCCCACCAGAGCAGCCGCTGGAGTTACTCTGCCGTAAGTAGTTTGTA
>CAIVAH010000013.1 GCA_903903765.1 uncultured Methylococcaceae bacterium | reverse complement strand
CCACCACGCGATGGCGCTTTTGAATTGATTAAAGCTTTGGACGACAGCAACAGCCCGCAACGGATTGTTTATGTGTCCTGCAACCCCGCCACCTTGGCGCGCGATGCCGGCGTGTTGGTCAATGAGAAAGGCTACACCCTGCAAGCCGCGGGGGTCATCAATATGTTTCCCCATACATCACACGTGGAATCGATAGCCTTATTTGAATTGATCTAATGCATGCCTATAAGCGAGCTAATGCCGCTTCCAGACGCAGCTTGTGGTAAATAAACAACAAGCTGTGTTTTTCCCGCCACCACTTGATAAATGTCAAATCGACGACCTAGCCCTTTGTATATGATGGCTCATCGAATTTGTGTTCGTCTTATTTATTAAGTGGAGAAATTTAAAATGAAAAAATCCTTATTAGTCGTGGCCTTGCTTTCTGCCTTTGCGCCCATGGTTGCACAAGCTGAAGCCGGTGACATCGTGGTGCGTTTGCGTGCTACGAATGTTAACCCTAGTGTAAAAAGCTCGTTAGGCGAAACAACCAACGCTGCATATGGAGCTGGAGTTGGCAATACCCTTTACGGTAGTAATACTGCTGATTTGCAGGTAGAAACTAACACTATTCCAGAGTTAGATATTTCTTATTACTTAACAAAAAATATTGCTGCTGAATTAATTTTAGCAGTAGGCACGCGTCATGATGTTAGTGTTTCTGGAACTGGCGGAGTAGTTGCGCATGACTTGGGTAGCGTTAATTTATTACCGCCAACATTAACGGCCCAGTGGCACTTTAACCCAGATCAAATGATCGATCCGTATGTTGGCGCTGGTGGTGCATTTGTGTTAGGTTTAGATCGCAAGTTGACTGCTGTTACTACTGTAAGCGGCGTTACTTCAAATCTACCAATTCGTATTGATAGAAGTGCTTTTGGTGCGGTGTTGCAAGCTGGTTTTGACGTGAACTTGCAAGATAAATGGTTGGTTAACTTTGATGTGAAAAAGATTTGGTTTAATACCGATGTTAAGTTGGATAGTAACGGAGTTGCTGGTTTGGCTGATGGCTTCCAAAAAATTGACAACTTACACATCAACCCTTTGGTGGTTAGCGTTGGCATCGGTAAAAAATTCTAATTTAACGCCCTTAAGTTAAGTAGCGGAACTGCTGGTTCCACCTTAGCCTCTGCCTTAATCGGCAGAGGCTTTTTTTATGGACGAATAGGAATAAAAATTAGGAGCGCAATAAATTGCTTTCCTACATGAATAATCTATTTAAAGAATTTTGGAGAAACGAGCGCGGTTGCGGTCTGTTTGCAGGTGCTTGTCAAACACCATGGCCACGGCGCGAACAAAGAACCAGCCGGTGTCAGTGACTTGAAGGCCGTCTTCTTCTAGCACCAGCATGTCGGTTTTTTCTAGGGCTTTTAAGGCGGCCATTTCATCAGCAAAGTAGCTTTTGAAATCCAGCATGTAAGCCAATTCAATGGCCTCGTATTCCAATGCGCCTTGGCACATGATGGCCAT
>CAIVAH010000012.1 GCA_903903765.1 uncultured Methylococcaceae bacterium | reverse complement strand
CACGGTAAAACAACATTAACAGCAGCATTAACAACGGTAATGGCTAAATTGCATGGTGGTGCAGTTAAAGCATTTGATCAAATTGATAATGCACCAGAGGAAAGAGCGCGTGGTATCACTATTGCAACTTCTCACGTTGAATATGAATCAACAACACGCCACTACGCGCATGTCGACTGTCCAGGTCATGCTGATTACGTAAAAAACATGATTACTGGAGCAGCGCAAATGGATGGTGCTATTCTAGTATGTTCTGCAGCTGATGGCCCAATGCCGCAAACAAGAGAGCATATCTTATTATCAAGACAAGTAGGTGTTCCATACGTAGTAGTTTTCTTGAATAAAGCAGACATGGTTGATGATGAAGAATTAATCGAACTTGTTGAAATGGAATTAAGAGAATTATTAGACATGTATGAGTTCCCAGGTGATGACACGCCGATTGTTAGGGGTTCTGCATTGCTTGCACTACAAGGCGATGAAAGTGATATTGGTATGCCATCAGTTGTTAGATTGGTAGAGGCATTAGATTCTTACATACCCTTACCGGAGCGTGCGGTAGACGGAGCGTTCTTAATGCCAATTGAAGATGTATTCTCAATCTCAGGTCGTGGTACAGTGGTAACAGGGCGTATTGAGCGTGGGGTTATCAAGGTTGGCCAAGAAGTTGAGATTGTAGGTATTAGACCTACAGTAACTACGACGGTAACAGGCGTTGAGATGTTCCGGAAGTTGTTAGATCAAGGTGAGGCTGGCGATAACGTAGGTTTACTTTTGAGAGGAACTAAAAGAGACGAAGTTGAGCGTGGTCAAGTATTGGCGCATAAAGGTACAATTAAACCGCATTCACACTTTAACGCCGAAATATACATTTTGTCTAAAGACGAGGGTGGTCGTCACACACCATTCTTTGATGGATATCGCCCGCAGTTTTATTTCAGAACGACTGATGTTACAGGTGCTGTTGCGTTACCAGAAGGTGTGGAGATGGTAATGCCTGGCGATAATATATCTGTAAAAGTTAAATTAATATCACCAATTGCAATGGAAGATGGTTTACGATTTGCGATACGTGAAGGTGGTCGTACAGTCGGTGCCGGTGTTGTTGCATCAATTATAGAGTAAGTAAATATGTCTAATCAAACTATCAGAATCCGATTAAAATCATTCGATCATAAATTAATTGATCAGTCGGCTGGTGAGATAGTAGAAACTGCAAGAAGGACTGGGGCACAAGTAAAAGGTCCCATTCCATTGCCTACTAAAAAAGAACGCTTTACCATTTTGATATCACCGCATGTAGATAAAGATGCAAGAGATCAATATGAATTAAGAACATATAAAAGATTGCTGGACATTGTTGAACCAACAGAGAAAACAGTGGATGCATTGATGAAGTTAGATCTTGCAGCTGGTGTTGATGTCCAGATAAAATTGAATTAAAAATAGAGGAATTGGCAAATGTCAATAGGTCTTATAGGTCGTAAATGTGGTATGACCAGAGTGTTTTGTGAAGACGGTACTTCAGTTCCAGTAACCGTTTTACAAATAGACTCAAATAGAGTTACTCAAGTGAAAAGTGTTGATATTGATGGATATAATTCCATTCAAGTATCAGCTGGTGAGAAAAAATCTTCTAAAGTTAATAAGGCAATGGCTGGGCATTACACCTCAGCAAATACTACTGCCGGAAGAGGATTGTGGGAGTTTAGAATAGAAGAAAATGAATGTTCTGATTATTCTACCGGGACTATATTATCAGTTGATATTTTTTCAGCAGGACAGGTGGTTGATGTTCAAGGCAAAAGTATTGGTAAAGGTTTTGCTGGTGGTATAAAGCGTCATCACTTTAGTATGCAAGATGCAACTCATGGCAATTCTAGATCACATAGAGTACTCGGATCTATTGGTATGTGTCAAACGCCAGGTCGTGTATTTAAGGGAAAAAAAATGGAAGGACACCTGGGTAATGTTAAAAGAACAATACAAAATTTAACAATACATGCTGTTGATAAAGAGAGAAATTTAATTTTAGTAAAAGGTGCAGTGCCTGGTGCTAAAGGTGGGGATGTTATAATAACGCCTGCTGTAAAATTGCGAAATAAAGGTTAAGTTATGGGATTGAATATACCTGCATTAAATAAAAATGAAGTGACAGAAGTAGTCGAAGTTAATGAATCTGTTTTCGGTCAATCATATAATGAGACATTAATACATCAATTAGTTGTAAGGTACATGGCTGGTTCACGTGCAGGTACCAAAGGACAGAAAACAAGATCAGATGTTAGCGGTGGTGGTTCTAAGCCATGGAGGCAAAAAGGAACTGGTAGAGCTCGTTCAGGCACTACAAGAAGTCCAGTGTGGCGTACTGGTGGAGTAGCATTCGCTGCTAGACCGAGATCTTACGATCAAAAATTGAATAAAAAAATGTTTCGTGTAGGAATTAAATCAATTTTAT
Source organism: uncultured Methylococcaceae bacterium (assembly GCA_903903765.1). Classification (GTDB taxonomy): domain Bacteria; phylum Pseudomonadota; class Gammaproteobacteria; order Methylococcales; family Methylomonadaceae; genus Methylobacter_C. The sequence continues at coordinate 3,941 of CAIVAH010000012.1, read as the reverse complement.
CTGAATTATTAAGACAAAATAGAATAGTTGTAAGTAATGACATTTTATTAGCTAGTAGCAAAACAAAGGATTTGTTCAATAAGTTAAAAGATCTTGATGCTAAGCGTATCTTAATAATAGTTGATACTGTTAACGTTAATTTAGCTTTGGCTTCGCGTAATTTGCCATATGTTGAAGTAATAGAGGCATTAAATTTAAATCCTGTATTATTAGTGTCTGCAGATAAAGTGATTGCTACTCCAGGTGCATTGAATATGTTAGAGGAGAGATTAGCATGAGTTTGAATTCATATCTGCTTGCTGGAATTTTAGAAGCCCCGATTATTTCAGAAAAAAGTACGAATGTTGCAGAAAAAAATAGTCAATTTGTTTTTAGAGTAAAAAAAGCTGCGACTAAAAAACAAGTAAAAAGTGCAGTTGAATTAATGTTTAAAGTAGAAGTAGATTCAGTTCATGTCCTTAATGTAAAGGGAAAAGTTAAAAGAGCTGGTAAAACTATTGGGAAGAGATCTGATTGGAAAAAAGCATATGTAAAGCTTAAACCGGGTCATGATATAGAATTCTCTGCTGCTTAAATAATTACAGTAATAGATCAATTAGGAAACGGTAGAAAGCATGGCTATAGTAAAGTCAAAACCGACGTCACCTGGATCAAGGTTTGTTGTTCGGATTAAAAACGAAGAACTTCACAAAGGTAAGCCTTTTGCACCTTTACTTGCAAAAAAAAGTAAAAGTGGCGGACGAAATAATCAGGGTCGTATAACAACTCGTCATATTGGCGGTGGTCATAAACAACATTATCGAATTATTGATTTCAAGCGAAACAAACTTGATATACCAGCTATTGTTGAACGTATTGAATATGATCCAAACAGAACAGCTAATATTGCGTTAATTTTGTTTAAAGATGGTGAGCGTAGATACATAATTGCTCCTAAAGGTATTAGTGTCGGTCAAGAAATTCTATCTTCAGAAGCTGTACCGGTAAAGGCTGGTAATTGTATGCCTTTAAGAAATATTCCTATGGGGACAACCGTTCATTGCGTTGAATTAAAACCTGGTAAAGGTGCCCAGATTGCAAGAAGTGCTGGAACATCAGTTCAATTAGTTGCAAGAGATGGTGCTCATGCAACTATAAGATTAAGATCTGGAGAAATGAGAAAAGTAATGGCTGATTGTAAAGCTGTTATTGGAGAAGTTTCTAATTCAGAGCATAATCTATCATCACTAGGTAAAGCAGGTGCATCTAGATGGAAAGGAGTAAGGCCTACAGTTCGTGGTGTAGTAATGAATCCAGTAGATCATCCACATGGAGGAGGTGAAGGTCGTACATCAGGTGGTAGACATCCTGTATCACCATGGGGTATGCCAACTAAGGGATACAAAACTAGAAAAAATAAGCGTACTGACAATATGATTGTTAGACGTCGTAAGCAGAAATAGAGAGGTTTTAAAGTGCCGCGTTCAATTAAAAAAGGTCCTTTTATTGATCATCATCTTCAAAAAAAAATTGAAGATGCAGTAAGTTCTAATAACAGGAAACCAATTAAAACTTGGTCGAGAAGATCTATGATAATACCAGATATGTTAGGATTAACAATTGCAATACATAATGGAAAAATTCACATTCCGGTATTAATATCAGAAAATATGGTTGGGCATAAATTAGGTGAGTTTGCTCCTACTCGAACATATAAAGGCCATGTGGCAGATAAAAAATCTAGGTAGGTACTAATGGAAACTTCAGCAATATTAAAAAACGCTCCATTATCAGCACAAAAAGCAAGATTAGTTGGTGATCAGATTAGAGGTCAATCAGTTGAGAATGCACTTAATACTTTAAAATTTAGTTCTAAAAAAGCAGCTGGAATTTTCACTAAAATATTAGAGTCAGCTATTGCAAATGCTGAACATAATGAAAGTGCAGATATAGATGAGTTGAAAATAACCACCGTATTTGTAAATGAAGGAGCAACTATGAAACGCTTCAGAGCAAGAGCAAAGGGAAACGCGAATCATATTTTGAAAAGAACATGTCATATTACAGTAAAAGTTGCAGAATAAGAGTAGAGGCATAAAATGGGACAAAAAGTACATCCTACAGGCATACGCCTGGGTATAGTCAAGGATTGGAATTCACGATGGTTTGCAAGTAGTCAAGATTATTCAAAATTCCTATATCAAGACATAAAAGTAAGAGAATTTTTAAAGAAAAAACTAGCAAATGCATCTGTAAGTAAAATTCAAATAAATCGACCAGCTAATAATGCTCATATTACTATTCATTCAGCTCGTCCAGGTATTGTAATTGGTAAAAAAGGTGAAGACATTGATGTTTTGCGTCTCGAGATATCAAAAATGATTGGGGTTCCTGTTCAATTAAATGTTGAAGAAATTAGAAAACCTGAATTAGATGCTCAGTTAGTTGCTGAAGGTGTCGCACAACAATTAGAAAAGCGAATCATGTATAGAAGGGCTATGAAGAGAGCTGTTACTAATACAATGAGGTTAGGTGCGGAAGGTATTAAAATTAATGTCGGTGGACGTTTAAACGGTGCAGAAATTGCTAGAAGTGAATGGTACAGAGAAGGTAGAGTACCTTTACATACATTACGAGCTGATATAGATTACGCAACAGCTGAAGCACACACTACTTATGGGATTATAGGTATTAAAGTGTGGATATTTAAAGGCGAAGTTTTCGACATGGATGCGCATTTAGCATCTATTAACTCAGATACTAAAAAGTAGTTGAAGGAACTATATTATGCTTCAACCTAAAAGAACAAAATTCCGTAAACAACATAAAGGCAGAAATAACGGAACTGCAGTGAGAGGTTCATCAGTAAGTTTTGGTGAATATGGGTTAAAATCTGTAGGACGTGGTAGAATAACGGCCCGTCAAATAGAAGCAGCTAGAAGGACAATAACGAGACACGTTAAGCGTGGTGGTAAGTTATGGATAAGAATATTCCCAGATAAGCCAATTACCAAAAAACCATTAGAAGTTCGTATGGGTAAAGGTAAAGGTAGTGTAGAATACTGGGTTGCTCAGGTAAGGCCAGGAACTATGTTATATGAAATTCAAGGTGTTTCTGAGGAGTTAGCAAGAGAGGCCTTCGCATTAGCAGCGGCTAAATTGCCATTAAAAACATTGTTTACAGCACGGACTATAATGTAATGAAAGTAAGTGAATTACGTACTAAGACTACAGCCGAGTTAGAAAACCTATTGGTTGATTTATCGCGTGAAAGTTTTAATCTTAAAATGCAAAAAGGTATTGGTCAGTTGAGTAAACCAGATCAAATCAAGAAAGTAAGAAGAGATGTTGCAAGAATACAAACTCTGTTAAATGCTAAGGTGGGCACATAATATGTCTGAAAATGAAGCTAAGTTGAGAACAATTACTGGTAAAGTAATTAGCAATAAAATGGACAAAACTATAACTGTTTTAGTTGAAAGAGTTATTAAGCACCCAGTGTACGGAAAATATATTAAACGTTCATCTAAAATGATGGCTCATGATGAACAAAATAGTTGTAATGAAGGTGATGTTGTATCTATTACTTCATGTCGACCTATGTCTAAAAATAAAACCTTCAAATTGGTTGAAGTTTTAGATGCTGCAAAGAAATAAAATATATATTAATTAGGAAAAAATCATGATTCAGATGCAAACTAACCTTGACGTCGCCGATAATAGCGGTGCAAAAAGGGTCATGTGTATCAAAGTACTTGGTGGTTCACACCGACGTTATGCTGGAATAGGAGATATCATCAAAGTCAGTATCAAGGATGCTATACCAAGAGGAAGAGTTAAAAAAGGAGAAGTTTATAATGCACTTGTAGTAAGAACTAAAAAAGGTGTACGTAGACAAGATGGATCAGTCATTCGTTTTGATGGTAACTCAGCTGTAATTTTAAATAATAATTTACAACCAT
>CAIVAH010000011.1 GCA_903903765.1 uncultured Methylococcaceae bacterium | reverse complement strand
GGTACATTACCCGTTATTGGTGCGGTAACCGCCTGTTGAATAGCAGTTATGCCTATAGGCTTATCCGTAATAGGCAAGGAATTTTGTAAAAACAATTTGTTGGGCAGCGGTCTAATATGTTGCTTAATACCCAATGCTTTTGGATTATCTTTACCGACTATATTGCCACTGGGACGCATTTTTTTATCGACATCAAGCGTGCCATAATGCCAAGTTCCTGTTTGTTCATCTTTAACAACACTATAACCCTCATCCGTTTCGTACCAGTTGCTCCACTCATCCCCCTTAGGATGAATATTAAAAGATTTTCCGCCTGGCAACTCGTTTTCCGGCTGTTTGACTACAATATCAAAAGGTGCTATTGGTGCAGCATATAAAGCATTACACAACAGCGATAAAATAACAAGAATTAATGATTTATCTATTATTTTCATAATTTGTTTACACCTTAAGTTAGTTTAGGCCTATCCACTCACTTTGACTTTAATGAATAGTTAGGAACCGATATACTAATTAGTTTGCAACTATATGGCTAATTAAATTATCAAGTTCTAGACAAATATCTTATTTTGTGATTCAAAACCTTGAAATAACGTAAACAGCCGCTTAAATTGTCTTAACAAATTCAAGAAACTTACTGACTGAATACGTTGAATAACAGAACGATACGCAGCGCTTATGACTAGCGCTTACGTTAAAAACGACTCGCTATCAGATAGCAAGCTTTACTAGTTATTAAACAACATACTTTAAGACAGGCGCACAATAATCAGTAACACCCTGTGTAGTAACAGCGTTGTATCGAAAGTAATATCTCGTTAACACCGTTAAGCCCGTCACTACAAAAGTAGCTGAGGTGCTTTGACCGACGGTCACCCAACCGGCCTCACCTTCTGGATCATCACCTTGATACATCTGAAAGTTATAAGAACCCGTCTTTATTACCGGTAGCGCCACTAATTTCACACTACCTGAATTAGGCCCATCCAAGGCAGCTAAAGCTGGTTTTTGATGCTGAGTATGTTGCTTTGCGACCTCGAAACCACTGCTTAAAATTTTAGCCTCATCCCCATTAGAGAGTCTTTGCACATACGCCGCCTCAATTCTAAAGGCATTATCTGCGATGAGTTCCTTCTCTCTCATAAACGCTTTTGCCGTATGACTACCATCCGCAGACGCAATGACTGCGGATTCTAAGTTCCCCAAAGCCAATACCAAATCCGCCACTGGCACATCAGGCAATAAGTAAAAAGGGTTGCCCGTTAGTTTAATAATAATATTACGATAAGCCAACACTTTGGGGGATGGAGCAAGACTAACAAAATCTAATAACACTTTAAATTTACCCATGATTTTCTCTTTAAAAAGTTTGTGGAAAAAGCCCATACGATTAGCATGCGCCGCCACTTCTTAAAAATAGACTATAGATGCTAAAAAGACAAAATTACTTTATCAACAGAGGGTCGCTGACACTTAATGCCTTTCGGCTATTTCTTAACACATCGCTCTTAAAGCTGCATAACTTAACTGATTTTAAACAGATTCGGCGCTTGTTTTAGCAAACGCTTTAGGCAAAGTAAGCTGAACCGCCGAGAACTTTAGCGTTTTACTGCCTAAACCCACAACTTTTTCAGCTAAAGCTGTAGCAATCGCGCCTAAAGTTGCAGGAACCGCGCTTAAAGCTATAGCTTTAGCCGGAGAAACTGCAACAACAACACCTAAAACTGCAGCTTTAGGCGGAAAAGCTATCGCTTTAAGGGGAGTTTTTAGGATTACAGCACCCATCAGTACAGAAATCCGCCTAAATTTAACAAAAACACCGGCTGTTCCTATCGCTTCTGCCTCTAAAACTGCAGCTTTAAGCGGAGAAGCCATCGCTTTAAGCGCGAAAGCTGAAAAAACAGTCGACGTTACTGCAACAATCGTAGCTAAACCTGCAGCTTTAGGCGCGATTGCTACAGCTTTAAGCGGAATAGTTGAAAAGCTGAGAAAAATTTTTAGCCATAAACGAGTATTTTTTTAAAAACAAAACTAACTCACTTAAATTTATAGTATTATTTGCTCAACTTATAATTTAACCCCTAATTTATTACGGATTTATGACAGTCCGATCGATCAAAGGTTATTTGTGAAACACGAATTAGAGCAAAAATTAGCAATCACGTCTGAGAAAACAGAGAATGTAGAAAATCCTACTTCTGCAACCACCCCAGAAGCTCTGGTAGAACCCCAAAATCCGCCGTTTGTTAACGCACCAGAAAAGCCCACGCAAACTCATGAATCTGGGGTGCGCTTCGATTTTAACGATGGCTGTCGGGTGTTATTACCCAAAGGGGCGCAATGGCGCGTTAGAATCTCAGATATCGATACAGGCAATATCTTATTCGAAACCCAAATGCTCGAAGGCTGGGTAAATAGTAGCAAACGCTACTTTATTAACTTTAAACTGGAAGTTTGGAAAAACGACCAACTAATCATTAATCATGATTACGCGGCCAAAAACCAAAAAGTCTTAGTACAATTACCCATTGGCACCTTGGGCGATACGATTGGTTGGTTTCCGTATGCGGTTAAATTTCAACAGCAACATAGCTGTCAACTGAGTTGTGCCATGGCCGCACATATCATCCCTTTGTTTAAAAACGCTTATCCTGAGATTGAGTTTTTAACGCATGAACAAGTAAAATCCGAACACTATTACGCCACTTATCGAATCGGGCTGTTCTTTGCGGATAAAGAAATGATCTTTCAGCCCTGTGATTTTAGATTAGTGGGCTTACATAGAACGGCGGGGTATATTTTAGGGGTTGATCCTACTGAACAAGCACCCAAAGTTACTTTAGACGATGATACCCGCCCTATTCCAGAAAAGTATGTGTGCATAGCGGTACAAAGCACCACGCAAGCCAAATACTGGAATCATCCGACTGGCTGGCGCGAAATAGTCAGCTATTTAACCGACCAAGGTTATCGAGTGATTTGCATAGACCAAAAGCCCACGCATGGCTTTGGTTTAGTCTGGAACCACCTACCCTATGGTGCAGAAGACCAAACCGGGGATCGGTCTTTACAAGAACGCGCCCGCTGGTTAAAGCACGCTGACTTTTTTATTGGTTTAAGCAGTGGTTTATCTTGGTTAGCTTGGGCCATGCAAACCCCTGTAGTGCTAATCAGCGGCTTTACCCACCCTAGCAACGAATTTTCTACGCCTTATAGAGTAATTAATTACCACGCCTGTAACAGTTGTTGGCATGACGTAAATCACCCCTTTGACCATAAAGATTTCTTATGGTGCCCTAAACATAAAGACACCCCCAGACAATTTGAATGCACGAGGTTGATTACCGTCAGCGCGGTAAAAGCAGCGATTCATAAAGTACCGAGGTTTACAACTACTGATGTTATATAGCTTGACTCAATAGAAATAATCCAAACAACTAATTGTAATTTAATATAACCCCCATATAAGAAAAAATCACTATGGCAAGCTTGATAAATACCCAACCTGATGGTTCAAACGAAGCATATTTAGTAGCTTTTG
>CAIVAH010000010.1 GCA_903903765.1 uncultured Methylococcaceae bacterium | reverse complement strand
CTGTGAAAGAAACGTTCTTGGAAAATTACCCACAGGGCGATGGTGGGTGAAGTACCCATTAAATGGAGCGAATCTATGAATCGAAAACTTTTTGAACATATACGCCATCAGTTTCGTTTAGATTTAAACGGCATACATGGCATAGCGCATTGGTCACGTGTCCAGTATTTTGGTTTGAAAATAGCAAAGAAAGAAAATGCACGCCTCGATGTGGTGAAATTATTTGCCTTGCTACATGATTCTCAACGTCTATCGGATAAGTATGACCCTGAGCATGGGAATAGGGCGGTTATGTTTGCACATGAGATACGCGGTGAGCTTTTTGATTTGGATCATCACGGGTTTGATCTGCTTTGCGAGGCGCTTGCTGAGCATAGCAATGGACTCACAGAGGCGGATGTGACCGTGCAAACTTGTTGGGATGCCGATAGAGTCGATTTGGGGCGTATTGGTGTTTATCCGAATACAAAATTTCTCTGCACAAGCACAGCAAAAGATCCTGCGTTTATTCATCGAGCATGGGCAATGACTAATTATGCTGATAAACCATGAAATAATTTTTTGATAAATCCTTAACGGGGTATTTAATTAGTTTCGTATGTCAATCCAAACTTCACTAATACATTAATTGAAGAATCGTTATGCCCAATACAAAATCAGTTGATGAACTTTTAGAAGAAATTTACGCTAACGCGACAGCTCATTTTCATACAGTCGAGCCTTATGACTACTGGATTGTTGGAGATCAATTTTTATGCGAGCCATGGAAGAGAATACGTGGATTGTGGCTGTTATATTGAACGTTAGGCTATCAAAATAGCGTTTGAGTTTGGCTGGACTACGGACATTTTATGCTTTGAAGCGTTTTCTTACATAACGCTTAATTATTTTCGGAAACACTTCCCCAGTGTTTTTACCACGAATTCCTCGTGTTTCGTTTCTTTGATATTTCTGCGTTTTATTTACTTTAGATTCATATTTGATACGATGCAGTCTATATACGCATTCCAAATGGGAATTGTATGAATAAGATGAACTAATCAAGAATAATAATAAAAGGAATATAACGATGAAACTACCTAAGCCTTCGGTGGGCGATTTTTGGGGTGGACTGGCTGCTATGCTGGTTGCACTTCCCTCGGCTATAGCTTTTGGAGTCACCATTTATGGGTCACTAGGTTCTACCTATATAGCACAGGGAGCACTGGCAGGCATTCTAGGTGCAACCGCATTAGGTCTTGTTTCTCCCGTTCTTGGTGGCACTAATCGCCTTATCACAGCTCCATGTGCGCCTGCAGCAGCTGTTTTATCGGCTTTTGCCGTTGAATTTATGCTTAGTGGCGGCAGTGCGCAATCTGTATTACTCATGATGTCGATGCTGGGTCTTTTTGCAGGTATCTTGCAAATTTTGTTTGGTATAGTTCGCTTAGGTCAGTTAATTAAATATATGCCCTATACTGTTGTAAGCGGTTATCTTTCTGGCGTTGGTCTTTATATTATTTCAGGTCAAATGCCTAAATTTCTTGGTGCACCTAAAGGATCGCATTTCTGGGAGTCGATTGCTGCACCCGAATTTTGGAAATGGCAAAGTATTGTCATTGGACTGGTGACGGTTACCACTATGATCATTGCTCCTCGAATCACGAAAGCCATACCGGCTGCTATACTTGCATTATTAGTTGGCGTGCTTACCTATTTTGGATTAGGAATCATTGATCCTACATTGTATACATTAGAAGGGAATATGTTTGTGGTGGGTCCACTTGGCGGTGGAACCAGTGGCGGTTTTATTGATTCACTGTCAGTGCGTTGGAGCGCTATGAGTGATGTGGATAGCAATCAAATTCTTCATATCACTTTTCCAGCATTGACGCTAGCTGTACTGCTTTCCATTGATACACTAAAGACTTGCGTAGTGTTAGATGCGTTAACGCGATCACGTCACAATTCAAATCGTGAACTTATTGGGCAGGGGATAGGAAATGTTGCCGCTTCTCTGATTGGCGGTCTCCCTGGTGCTGGTACGATGGGGGCTACGCTGGTGAATATTTCGAGCGGCGCAACAAGTCGATATTCGGGCGTATTTGAAGGTATATCCGCATTACTCTCCTTTCTTATTCTTGGCGCATTAATTTCGTGGGTGCCAGTAGCAGCACTTGCTGGAATATTGATAGTAATTGGCATACGTATGATTGATCGCCACAGTTTGCAATTTTTGAAACAGCGTTCTACGATACTCGATTTCTTTATTGTTGTGGCAGTTATTACCACGGCATTAACCGTTAGTTTAATTGCAGCATCGGGCGTGGGTATTTTCCTTGCCGTCTTTCTTTTTATACGCGAGCAAGTTGGTGGTACCGTCATCCGCCGTAAACTCCAATGTAATGAAACTTTTTCCAAACGATTACGGACGCATGATGAATTGGAAGTGCTTGTTATGCATGGTGACCGTGGAATAACGGTTGAATTACAAGGTAGTCTTTTTTTTGGTACAACTAACCAACTTTATCTTGAGCTAGTAGAAGAAATCAAGACCCGTGACTTCATTATTCTGGATATGCGTCGAGTGCAGTCTATTGATATTACGGTCGCACATCTCCTTGATCAACTTCGAGATATGATGGCAGATAAAAATGGCTTTTTGATTTATAGCCATCTACCCACGAATCTTTTATCTGGTCAAGATATGCAACAATATTTTGAACAAGTTGGACTCGTGCCTCAAAAAAGTGCAGCACGCGTTTTTGATGATATTGATGATGCAAAAGAGTGGGTTGAAAATCGGATTTTAAAAGAAGCAGGCTTTCATCAAGAAGAAGAAACTCCATTAAATATTAAAGACTTTGATTTATTTAAAGGGCGCAAGGAAGAAACGCTTGCTGCATTTGAAACGCATCTCGTGAAAGTCAGTTACAGTGCGGGAACAAAAATTTTATCGCGTGGAGATACTGGCGATGATTTATTTTTTGTTCGTAAAGGTTTAATTAGTTTCGTTTTACCTATTGATGGCAATCATGTGCGACGCCTTTCTACCTGTGGTCGAGGTGCTTTTTTTGGCGAAATGACTTTTTTAGATGGTTCTGCTCGATCTGCAGACGTTATTGCTATAACGGATGTGGATTTATTTGTTCTATCTCGTAAGACTTTCGATACCTTTTCTGAAGAGCACAAAAATGTTGCTTTAAATCTTTTTGAAGGTATGGCAAGTGTACTGACTAGACGATTGCGACATCTTAATGCGGAGCTTATTGCTTCACAATCTTAGATTATTTGGATTGAGCGCAATCAATAAGGATACAGTCAAAAATAACATCCCGATAGGAATAGGAGAAATGAGATAATAGAAACCTAAATTTTTCTCAAGGTAATTTATCAAATGATCCGTTATGAAAAGCACATTGAAGTAAAAATACAACGTCTATTTGTCACGTTATAGGAAAAGGATAATCGACGACTGTTCAAACCACAATCCAATTTAACATTGACTGTTCGCGCATGTCATTCGTGCTTGTCAAGGTGTCGTTTTTCATTCTATAGCGATTTTGCAAAACATTTTATGGAAACCACTAAAACCAAGGTAGGTTTAAAATTGACTGAAGATATTCTCATTGGCGTTTATCTTACCGAGAAGAAATGACTATTGATTTCATTAAAACTTCGGACATTTCTTTTTATGATCTTAAAGACTAGTTGATAATATAAAAATTTAAAAAGCTAATGTTATTTAGTAACATTAGCTTTTGTCTGATAAATCTTTATATTAATGATTGCTTTCTGTTACTGAGTTTGCCGCTGAAATATGCACGACAGCAGCTTGCGAATAGGATACTGCTGAATTAAATTTTCCTAAATGGCCTTGATCAATTGCTTTTTGAAGCTCTTCTGCTCCAGCGTTCAAATGATTTTTAGCAATACCTTTAGCAGAGATAGAGGCTGTTAAAGTATGCTCAAGTGCTGTTCCGGCATGATGAACAACGTCAGCAGCATTTGCTGATGCAGCAGCATTTTTAGCATGATCAAGAGCAACGCTCGAATGAGCTTTAAAAATATTGTTATCTAACGCAAAAGCAATATTAGTACTTAAAAGTAAAGCCGATATAGCTATAGTTATTTTTTTCATATCACACCTTTATAATTTATACGTTTTTAAAATAATGAATTTAAAGAAAATAGAAGAGGTCTATTCCATCTTAACAGTGTTACCGTTTTTATTTGAAGATGGTTTTAATTGACATTGAAGTATGGCTTCTTCCCATGAAGTATCAGCATGAACACGGTTTTGAAAACAGGTAATGGTTTGGTCAGAATCACTTGTTCCAGCACAAAGTTTTATCGCATTTTCCCATTTCCATTTATCGCCATCTCCCCAGTTTACGTGACCGTTCATGACTTTATTGAAGCATTCACCAGGTTCTTTGGGGGTTGCTGTCCCTTGACACAGCTTATGAATATTGGCCTGTTCCCATTGGGTATGACCGTGACTATCCCAAGCTATTTTGTCTTGGATATGTTTAGAACAATCCGATTCATGTTCATTTGCCATGGCTGGACTGGTATAGATTGCAACTAAAAAACCTAAAAAAGGTATTGATTTCAGTGTATTTGTTGATTTGATAGCATACATTATCTTCCCCTGAATATTATTAGAATTTTGATTCATAAAGCAAAAATAACCAACTGCGCAGCTAGGTTATCACTATGAGCAATATTCAGTCAAGAAAAAGAAAATGAAGGAATGAATCTAGGTTTCATGGAATATTGCGAAAGGGTTTACTGTATCTTTTGATTGAGCAAGGTTACATGGATGAGATGTTTACGAGGCTGTGCTTTAAAGTAAATGTGAATAGAGCATTGAGTGGAAATAGCTAAATTAAAGGCTCGGATTTGAATTAAGTGGTACTGCGAAAAAAATTGTAGTGGTGTGAATGAAAATAGTTGACTAATATAGTTGGTTTTTATATCCTAAACGCATTGTTGACGTTGTAGCGTTTTAATTGAAACGGGTTTAACGATCAACGCCTAAATATTTATGTTCAAAAGCATTATTTGTATAACATTAAGGAATGACTATTATGTCGAGCTCAATTTTTTACATAATGATAATTAATTACAATTTCAAAATTTTCCATTATGCTTAAGTCTGAACTACTCAATTTAATTGCAAGCAAGCAAACTCAGTTATCACATGCAGATGTTGTAGCTGCTGTAAATAATATACTTGAGCTTATGAGCAAGGAATTAGCAAATGGTGGTCGAATTGAAATTAGGGGCTTTGGTTCATTTTCACTGCATTATAGAGCACCTAAAATTGCTCGTAATCCTAAAACTGAAGAAAAAGTAGCCGTTCAACAAAGACACTCAGTCCATTTCAAACCCGCATTGGAATTACGAGAACGCGTTGATGATTCGTCAAAACAATATCCGATACTTTAATATAGGGAAGTCATAAAGGGGTTTATGAATATTTTCACATTTTAACTGTATACATTAATTGGATTAGTTATTGGCGTAATGATTGCTGGAACAGCAGGAGGCTTGATTGGCTTTATGTGAGGAGTTTTAATTTTGAATTTTGCAACTTAATTTGTTTCAATTGATGAAAGGGAGAGGCTATTTAGAAAACGAGGTTTATTGCTGACAAGTTGTAATGAGTAAATTTGGAAAAATGGAATTAAAAAAAATGAATTGAATTATATATCACCAAACATTTCGTAAAGGGTTATTATTCAACAATGAGAATATCTGTTGTAAAATTAGTAGCTATATCTTTGAAAATTAAAAAAAGAAGTTTGAACATTAAATTGAATACAACTAATAGCTCAATTGGATAAATTCTTAAAAGGAAATCCAAATGAGCCATTTAAAAGTGAATTGACGGTTACTGTACTACAACTTCTACTCTATTTGTTAAATTATAGAAGAAATTTAACGAGTAATGTCACTCAAGTTTGCTGAATTCCTTGTAAGTTAAAAATAAACCAACAAGTGTAAGTGAAAAAGCGACGAATCCTACAATAAAAATAAGTATCATGACTATTTTCTCCCCATTAATGCACACAGCTTGAAGTAAATGCCAAAACAAAAAATTGACGGAATCCATATGGCTGTAAATATTGCTTGCTCAGCATCTTTAACTATAAACCATAAGTAAGCGGAAACAAAAAAAGATAACATTACCGCTAAAAGAATAAAGTAATCCGATTTCTTAAACATATCTTTCACCTCTTTTTAGTAATCAAAATAATCAATAAGTCCGTGACCGATTGCACTCAGTAAACAACCCATAATAGCGATTGTCGCAATAACACGTATACCTGATGACAAACCTACAGCAAACATGTCTAAAGGAATAAGCCCAATCAACCCGATGATGATGACTGTACATCCAAAAATTATTAGCGTGTTGCCTATGTTTATTAGTAATCTATAGTTAAATTGATTTGAAATATTCATTCGAAATCCTAATGTTCAGTTATTAATAATAACGAATGTCTGTTTATAAAAGCTAAAATAGCTATGTATTTTTAGCCTTTTTTTCATTGTTCCGTATATTATAGTTCTCTGAAAACAAATGTTTTTGAGAATAGTGGAAAATAAAAAAAGTTAAAACTAACTTATGACCGTAATTAACGTAGATCCAATAAATAAAAACTTAAAAATTAAGTAATCTTCAAAAATGAACACTTCATCTTTAGTGATTTAAGCTTTAAGGAATTATTTTCTCTTCAAAAAGTCCAAGTTGTCATGAAAAATTGCTTTTGCATGTTTTTTTGTTGCTTGAACAGTTCAGTGCCGCTGCAAAATCATAAAATTTATGAGGAGGATTTCATAAATCACAACGGCACCTATCTTCCTACCATTACCGGGATCTATAATATCAAAATCTAAACTATTTTAAAGTTAATAAACGCTATAAAATATAATTAGATTATTTTTTTCATAAAAATCAATTTCTTATAATTAATTACCAACTGAAATACTTTGTATTTATTTTAAATGAACGCACTAAATGCGATTAAGAGCGTATGCGAGTTTAAAATATGTTGGTTTTACTTGGATGTATAAAGTAAAACTATTTAACGATGTGGAGTGAATCTAAAAGAAATAGATCATAGTCTTTACCTATTTTCTTAAAATAGCCTTGCGTTAAATAGCAGGCTTGACCCAATAAACGGCGAAAATTTCATTTATCAACGTCATGCTGACTGGTGTATAAAACGTATTTATTGAAAAAAATGGCGATACCGCACGCAACGAAGTTGCTAAATTTCATGAGATTAGGATAAGCCTTTCTTATATGGATGAGAGTTTTTCAGGGATTACACGTTAACTTGAAAGTAAGCAGGGTATTGAGTAAATACTTATAAAACTAGAGGCTCGTATGTGATCTAAAGGTTATTACACAAAAAAATGGACTAGCATGTAAAAAAATAGTTGACTAAATAAGTTGGTTTTAGATATGCTTTAGCCATGTTGTAATATAAAATTACGAGTTGATCTGCTGGGCATTTATTTTAGGGGCGTCGCGTATAACTTTTTCATTTTGTGTTAGTTATGAACGAAATTGATTAGAGGGGTTGCGTGATGCGTATTTTAATAATAATTTTGCTTGTACCACTTGTGTCTTTAGTAGACATTGAGATATTAGAAAACCATACGTCAGCAGCGGTTTTTTACGCAATCTTATCGCTGTTGATTGCACCAACCTTAATGAGTAGTTATTTGTTAGTGAGGTAGTTGCTGCATTTCAAATAGAAGCTGCCACTAAATTAAACCATACGTTTTTTTCTTAAACTGAAACAGAGGATTAGATTATGGAAATTTATTTAGAAAACTTATTATTTTTACTTGTATTTTTGACATTAATTATGGCGTTTTATATTTTAAAAAATGAATAGTAACGAGTTAGAGGTCTATTAGAAAATCAAAATTGAGCGTGTTTTATGTAATGCGAAGAGCTGAGATTTTTATTGTTTTTATTTCCTTTTAACATTAAAAAAGCAATTATGCGCCTCTCAGCTCTTGCACCCTTAAATGTTCATGCAGTACGAAGCAGGTTTAAAGAATACAGAGAACCATAAATCAAGTCTTTATTTTATTTAAAAAATTTTATGTTATATAAAATTGTTTTTTATGCAATGTAAGGGGCTGGAGTGTATTATTTCTGTTGTTTTTCGCTCAAACAATAGTCAACATTCCTTTTTTGCACTCTAGCTTTCTTGCTCCATTAAAATATATATCAAGTTTTTTAACTCGTAAATAAAAAATTAGATTATGGAACTTTCATCTGTTGGCTTATTTGCTT
>CAIVAH010000009.1 GCA_903903765.1 uncultured Methylococcaceae bacterium | reverse complement strand
GGGGTTTCCCAATCAGGGGCATTAATATCTTTCAACAAGGCAATTGCCGCAAAAAGCAATGCATTATCACTTAATGAAGAAAAAAATTGCGCAGCGAGAACAGTATAAAAACTGCGATTCATAAGATGATTTACCTAGGAAATTAGTGTTGAATTGGTCGAATTATAGACTATAAACAGTTTAAATCTTGAATAAGATTTTGCCACCTCATTAATCATAAAAGTGACATTTCTAAAATCAATGAGCGCTTACGGCTTTGGGGGCTTTTACTTCTTCTGTCGATTCTATTTTAGTCCATCTGATTAACTCAAGAGATCCATCGAAATGTTCGGCAATCGCTGTGCAACTTTCCACGAAGTCGCCGGTATTAACATACAAAAAACCATTGATTTCTTTTATCTCAGCATGATGGATATGGCCACAAATAACCCCATCCAAATCACGGTCCGTTAACGTACTCACAATACTTTCTTCATAATCAGAAATAAACTGTACGGCATTTTTAACTTTAAACTTTACATACGCGGCTAAGGAGAAATTTGATCGGAGACCTAACCAGCGTCGGACAACTCGCAAACCCCGATTTAATGAAATCAATAAGTCATAACCTTCACTGCCTATCTTAGCTAACCACTTATGGCATTGTGCGATAGTATCGTATTCATCACCATGCACAATCAAAAACTTCTTACCGTTCACAGTTTCATGCACATCAGAGTTTTTTACGACGATATCACCAAACACATAGTAATCATATTCCCTAACATTTTCATCATGATTACCAGGAACATAGATAACCTGAGTACCATGTCTAGCTTTACGCAATATTTTTTGAATAACAGTGTTATGCTCTCTGGGCCAGTACATCTTCTTAGATAAAGCCCAAAAATCAATAATATCTCCAACCAGATAAAGCTTCTCACTATCGTTATATTTTAAAAAATCAAGTAACATTTCACTATGGCATTGCGTTGAGCCAAGGTGTAAATCAGAAATCCAGATGGTTCGATAGGTTTTATTCATAATCTAACTTTAAAAGAAAATTAATAATTAAATTTACATCTAGTGATTTTAACAGACCAAAATGAAGGAAATGTTACAACTAAATTCATACAATAGTTAAGATAAAATACTTGTAAACTATTTAAGCCAAAAGGCTAATAACATCAGCGAATCTAAAGACATACCATCGACCTCAAACCTTAAAGTAAATTGCTTTCATGATGGAGAATACCCCCTCTGTAATATTGAAATCAATGCCATGAAAAAACTAGATACAGTTGGCAACATACAATGAGTTGATATTAGCAAAGACAAAGCCGCACTAGCCGCAACAGGACAAAGCTATAAACAAACCATGAATTGCATGCATGTTATCGATGAAAAACAAACAAATTAAATCTGGGGTTTTTGATTTTTTACACGCCTGAAAGTTGTACCCTATTACACCTGGCTCATATCATTGAACAAGCGCCTCTGATGCCACCTATAATGGATTTTTTTATAGTATTTTTGCGTGCTATAGTTTACCCCTGACGGGTAAAAAGCAAGTTGAGGAATAAGTGATTTAGTATAAAAATATAAAAATCGTCTACACTTATGAGACAAATTTACTACACGGGGTATTTTTACTACACAAGAAAACGAGCTAAGTTATTGAAATAACTGGGGTGAACGACGGGGCTCGAACCCGCGACAACCGGAATCACAATCCGGGACTCTACCAACTGAGCTACGCTCACCATAATATTGGATTTTTTCACTGAATGGCGCGCTTGGCAGGACTCGAACCTGCGACCCCCGGCTTAGAAGGCCGGT
>CAIVAH010000008.1 GCA_903903765.1 uncultured Methylococcaceae bacterium | reverse complement strand
TGTAGTGGTCTAATAAAAACGGACACTCCTATAGGTTGATATAATTAATTAATCGAACATGGGCAACTACAAATGACAAAACCAATACGAGTATTTGTCTTAAAAAACTTGACCACTACAAGTTGGAGATATTAGCCTTAGTCTTACAGGTATTTAGGTTGTGTTCTTTTTAGTTCAATTCATTTTCGGGTATAATCAGTGGAATTTTTTAACTCTGAGTAAATGGGTATTATGTCGAAAATCAATAAAGTAGTGTTGGCTTATTCTGGGGGGTTAGATACTTCCATTATTCTTAAATGGCTACAAGATGTTTATCAGTGTGAGGTAGTTACTTTTACGGCTGATTTAGGTCAAGGTGAAGAGGTAGAACCTGCTCGCGCTAAGGCTCAAGCGGCGGGTATCAAAGACATTTTTATTGAAGATTTACGTGAAGAGTTTGCGCGTGATTACGTTTTTCCTATGTTCCGTGCGAATACCATTTATGAAGGTGAGTACCTATTAGGCACGTCTATAGCCCGACCTTTAATTGCGAAACGTTTAATTGAAATCGCTAATGAAACTGGTGCAGAGGCTATCTCTCATGGCGCCACAGGTAAAGGTAATGATCAAGTACGTTTTGAGTTAGGTGCTTATGCTTTAAGACCGGATATTCATGTGATTGCGCCTTGGCGGGAGTGGGATTTAAACTCTAGACAATCTCTTTTGGCTTATGCTGAAAAACATGGTATTTCTGTTGAGAATAAAAAAGGTAAAACGTCGCCTTATTCAATGGATGCTAACTTATTACACATTTCTTACGAAGGCCGTATCTTAGAAGATCCTTGGATGGAGCCAGAAGAAGATATGTGGCGTTGGACAGTATCTCCAGAAAACGCACCTGATAAAGCTACTTATATCGAATTAACCTACCGACACGGTGATGTCACTGAGATTGATGGTGTAGCTGTTTCGCCAGCAACTGTTTTAGAGCAACTTAATAAAGTGGCGGGTGCTAACGGTATTGGACGTTTAGATATCGTAGAAAACCGTTACGTGGGTATGAAGTCACGTGGTTGTTATGAAACACCAGCCGGTACTATTTTATTAAAAGCCCATCGTGCGATTGAGTCTTTAACCTTAGATAGAGAAGTGGCGCATTTAAAAGATGAGTTAATGCCTCGTTATGCGTCTTTAATCTATAACGGCTACTGGTGGAGTCCTGAGCGCAAAATGTTGCAAACCATGATTGATGCTTCACAAGTATCGGTTAACGGTAAAGTCAGACTTAAATTGTATAAGGGCAATGTGATTGTTGTAGGTAGAGCGTCAGATACTGACAGTTTGTTTGATGAAAGTATTGCTACCTTTGAAGATGATGGTGGCGCTTATAATCAAAAAGATGCCGAAGGTTTTATAAAACTTAATGCCTTAAGAATGCGAATTGCAGCGGCGAAACAGGCGCGTTAAATCAGTTAAAAAACGCAGGACAAAAACTATTTAGCTTGTATAATTACGTGCTAAATAGTACCAATAATAATAACAATGTCCTGCCAAGTTAAGATTTTAGACTTGGTTTGAGGGGAATCTACTAATGAGTGAGTTGCGTGAGTCCAAAGCAGAACTAGTTGTTCTCGAGAGAATACCTTCGCATCAAGCTTTGATGAAAGTTAATCGCTGGTTAACGGCTATCATTTTTGTATTGATGGCGGTGATTATCGTGGCTGGCTTTTTTTTAATACCTAATCAAGACTTTAATCGGCTTAAAAGCTCAGATGTAAAAATATCCGAAGCTAATCCTGTTTTATCTGCAGAAGTTAATACGCTAAAAGGCCAATTCGTTGGCTTGGTCAGTGGTTCTATCGAAAGTAAATTAAGAGCCTTAGAGGATAGTATTCGCGTGGGTTCGGTGTCAAATTCTTTGGGTACGCTAGAAGATTTAAAGAATGAAGTCCAAGTTTTAAAATCTTATTCAGAGATACCTAAGGCAGCTACTACAAGTGACGCTAATCAGCAAATTGTGCAAGAAATGCATAGTTTAAAGCGTTTAGTCTATCTAACCCTTGCCTCATGCGGTTTAATGTTGGCAGCCATCGGTGGTGTATGGTTAACTAATCGTTACCGCTTACCCAATAGAGAAAGTATTAAACAGTATTTGGCTAAGAAATAATTAATAGTCTGTTGATTAATTAATGTCAGATGTAAAAAAGCCGCCCTTGCTGTAACAGCAGGGCGGCTTTTTTTGTGTCGTCTTTATTATTCTTATTTGCTGCTGATATAAGCGAATAAAGCGTCAACCGCTTGATCTTCGCCGTAGCCAGCTTTTTCTACTGCTTTGTTTTTCATGATTTCAGCGATTGCTACTGGCATACCACCTTTACCTTCTTTAAGGATTTTTTCAAAGCTTGCTCTAGTTAAAGTGCCTGCTTTGATGTTTGCTGATAATTGTGGGTTAGAAGCGATGTCATGGCAAGTACCACAACCACGGCCGAAAGCACGTTCATAAATTTTTTGACCAATTTCAAGTTGTTCGTCAGCGAAAGCAGAACCGCTTAATGCGATTAAAACGATACCAGCTGCTGTAGCAAGTGTTTTTTTCATAGTGACCTCTTGGTTTTAAAATTAAGAGAATTTAGTTCTCTTGGTGGAAAATTTTTTTGCTTAAAAAGCAAACTAGCAAAGAATAGGGAATTTAATAGAAAAATTCAATCTTTTATTTCAAATTGTCATAAAAGTCAGCATCGAGACCCTAATTACGGACCTATTTTTGTTCAGTTTGTTAACTATTCAAGTTCGGTTTTTGGTAACTGCTCAGAGCAAACAGATATTGGTATATTCGATTTGCACCTGATGATTTCTTACTCAGTGAATATCCGTTTATTTAACATTACTTGCTAATTGGAACCAATTCAATTGGTTATGCAATGTAACTACGGTACCAATAATGATTAAAGTTGGTGGTTTGATATCTAGACAGGCAATTTTCTCAGCAAAGCTGTCTAAAGTACCTGTTACAACGCGTTGATTGCTGGTAGTGCCTTGTTGTACTAAAGCAATGGGTAAATCTTTTGGGCTGCCGTGGGCAATTAAAGCCTCACAAATTTTCGATAGCCCCACTAAGCCCATGTAAATTACTACCGTTTGATTGGGTAGGGCTAATTGAGTCCAGTTTAAGTTAATAGAGTTATCTTTTAGATGTCCCGTCACAAACGTGCAGGATTGCGCGTGGTCTCTATGAGTTAAGGGTATGCCCGCATAGGTAGAACAACCAGACGCGGCGGTAATGCCGGGTACAACCTGAAAGTTAATGCCTTGTTCCATTAAAGTCTCTATCTCTTCGCCACCCCGCCCAAATATAAATGGATCCCCACCTTTTAATCGGACTACGCGCTTTCCGGCTTTTGCTAAATCGGCTAGTAGGGTATTGATAGATTCTTGGGGTAGAGTATGTTTATCACGCTGCTTACCCACGTAAATCTTCTCTGAATCTCGCCTTGCTAAATCCATAATCTCGGGTGAAACTAAATGGTCGTAAACAATCACATCGGCCTGTTGCATTAAGCGTAAGGCTCTAAAGGTTAAAAGGTCGGGTGCGCCGGGGCCAGCACCTATTAAATACACCTCGCCTATGGTTTCAGCGTTTTTTTGTTGTTGTAGTGTTTGCTGTAATTGCCGATCTGCACTGGCGTAATTGCCGGCAAATACAGCTTCTGCTACAGAACCTTGGAATATGTTTTCCCAAAAGATACGCCGTTGAGCGGGTTCTTTAATTAGCGCTTTAACGTTGTTTCTATAGCTTTCTGCTAACTGAGCTAATTGACCATAAGCCGGTGGGATAATTGTTTCCATCTTGGCTCTTAATAAACGCGCTAAAACGGGGGCGGCACCACCAGAAGAGATGGCGGCAATTATAGGTGAGCGATCAATAATCGCAGGAAAGATAAAACCACACAGGTCTGGACTATCAACGACATTAACCAAAATTTTGTGCGTTTCTGCACTGTGTGCAACTAATTCGTTAGTGGATCTGTTGTTAGTTGCTGAAATGACTAGCTCAAAATTAAGCACATCAGCGGGCTTAAATGCTTTCTGCTGAATAATTAAACCCAATTTGTGTTCAAGGCTCGCTACATGATGGCTAATTTCAAGTGCTATTACCGTAATGCGAGCACCTGCGCGGGCTAATAGGTCAATTTTACGGGCGGCGATTTCACCGGCACCAATGACTAAACAGGGTTTATCTTGTAGTTTGACAAAGAGGGGAAAATAATCCATTTATTTGCGGGCATTCTTAGAATCATAAGGTAATGGTATTATAAGCACTCTACAGCTTAGTGAGTACCTAAACAATGCTTGAATTTAGTCATGAAGTCGATGCCAGCGGCTTACTATGTCCTTTGCCTTTGTTACGTTTAAAAAAGATATTAGTAGCCATGCAGAGTGGTGACGTGGTTAAAGTGATTGCCACGGATCCAGCTGCCCATTTAGATTTTGGTGTATTTACCGATCAAGCCGGACATCAAATCTTAGCGTTGACTAAAGAAGAGTGCCAACAGATTTTTTATATCCAAAAGAAATAGCTTATTTGCTTAAGTGTTGCCTTGTACCTTGCAAGGCGCTCCTTTAAAATGCGTTATCCCTAATTAAATACAAACAACCATGACTACCAACGATACTCCCGTTTCGACTAATTTTATTCGTCAGATTATTACTAATGATCTTAAAGAACACAAAAATCAGGGCAAAGTAGCCACACGTTTTCCACCCGAACCTAATGGCTATTTGCATATAGGTCATGCTAAATCAATCTGTTTAAACTTTGGTATTGCAGGTGAGTTTAAGGGCACTTGTAATTTGCGTTTTGATGATACCAATCCTGAAAAAGAAAACATCGAGTATATGGAGTCTATAGAGCGCGATGTGAAATGGTTGGGATTTGAGTGGGCGGGATTGTACAATGCCTCCGATTATTTTGAGCAACTATATACTTATGCAATTCAACTCATTGAGAAGGGCTTGGCTTATGTGGATAGTTTATCCGCAGAAGAAATTAGACAGTATCGCGGCACTTTAACCGAACCTGGTAAAGAAAGTCCGGATCGCAGTCGCTCTATAGAAGAGAATTTAGATTTATTTAAACGTATGCGTGCGGGTGAGTTTCCTGATGGTGCGTATGTGTTACGCGCTAAAATTGATATGGCCTCGCCCAACATTAATATGCGTGATCCAGCGATTTATCGTATTCGTCGTGTGCATCATCATCGTACGGGAGATGCTTGGTGCATTTACCCTATGTATGATTATACGCACTGCATTTCTGATGCCATTGAAGGCATTACCCATTCTATTTGCACCTTAGAGTTTGAAGATCACAGACCCTTGTATGATTGGGTGTTAGATAAATTACAAACGCCTAGTCATCCACAGCAAATTGAGTTTGCGAGATTACAATTGGAATACACCATTGTGAGTAAGCGTAAGCTCAATCAGTTAGTAACAGAAAAGCATGTTAAAGGCTGGGATGATCCACGTATGCCCACTATCGCTGGCTTGCGTCGAGCTGGTTTTACCCCGAAGGCGATTTGTGATTTCTGTGAGCGCATCGGTGTGACTAAGCAAAATTCATGGATAGAAATGGGCGTGTTGGAATACTGTATTCGAGAAGATTTAAACGAGAATGCGCTTCGAGCAATGGCGGTGTTACAACCGTTGCGTGTGGTTATCGAAAACTATCCTGATGGCCAAGTTGAACAATTAGAAATCAGTAATCATCCCCAAAAGCCTGAGTTAGGTAAACGGCAGGTGCCGTTTAGTAAAGTCATCTTAATTGAGCAAGATGACTTTGCAGAAATTCCACCACCCAAATACAAGCGTTTAATTGAAGGTGGTGAAGTACGGTTACGCGGTTCTTATGTGATTAAATGTAATGAGATTATCAAAAATGCTGAGGGTGTGATCACTGAGTTACGATGCTCTTATGATCCAGACACCTTAGGTAAAAATCCAGAAGGTCGTAAAGTAAAAGGCGTAATTCATTGGGTATCGGAAGCAGAGTCTGCAGAGGCTGAAATTCGTTTGTATGAACGATTGTTTACGGTACCGAGTCCTGATAATGAACCTAACTTTTTAGATGTGATTAATCATGATTCTTTAGAAGTGTTAGAGGGCTGTCGGGTCGAAGCGAGTTTGGCTGAAGCATTACCAGAAAACCGTTATCAATTTGAAAGAACCGGTTATTTTTGTTTAGATTCAGTCGATAGCATTGATGGAAAGTTAGTCTTTAATCGTACGGTTACCTTAAGAGAAGGCGGCTGGGCTAAAGATTAGTCAGAGTATAAAAAGACAGGCATAACCGCGGGTTTAATTATAAAATACGCGGCTTTTTTAAATATTAACTCGGAAGAGACATGGCACAACAAGAAAGTATTAACCTCGTAGAAAGCTATTACGCAGCCTTTAATGGTGGCGATATGGATACCTTTTTAAACTTGTTAACTGATGATGTGATTCACGACATTAACCAAGGTAGACGTGAAGTAGGTAAAGAAGCGTTCTCTGTGTTTATGGGCGGGATGAATACGAATTATAAAGAACAATTAGTCGACATGGTAATTATGGCAACTGCTGATGGGGCACGAGCTTCAGCTGAGTTTGTGGTATTAGGTGAATACATTAAAAC
>CAIVAH010000007.1 GCA_903903765.1 uncultured Methylococcaceae bacterium | reverse complement strand
GCTAACTTTGATAGAGCCACCATGCGTTATGCCAATTTTAGCCATGCAAAACTGCATAATACCGTATTATTTGGCGTTGATCTATCAGGAGCAGACTTTAGCAATGCCGATTTATCAGGTGCTGATTTAACCGGTACTAATCTTGAAGAAACTAACTTTAGTGGTGCTAATTTAGACGGCACTCGCTTTGCCGGTGTAAAAGATAAAACTAAATTAAAAGGTTTAAATAACAGTAAAAACTTGGATAAAGCCCTGATTGATTAATACGCTTTATCTACCATTCAACTTAACACTAAACGGCTTACAACATGAAAAGACTACTTGCTTTACTCATAATCAGCATATTAATAACAGGCTGTGAAGATATGAAAATGGACAGAAAAGTCGAGAAATCCTCGACTTTATCCTTAACTAACTTTAACCGTGTAGGCTTTTAATCTTCAATTATTTCTTGGTCAGCATTTAACCACAGTAAAAACAACTCGTAACCTAAAGCTAAAGTCACTGCACCAATAAATAAACCAATCACACCCCAACTTAATAAACCGCCAATAGCCCCCATAAACACAATAGCCATGGGGGTATGTACACCTCGTCCTAATAATAGCGGCTTAAGGATATGATCAATTATAATAATTAATAAATTCCACACCAAAAAAGCGACTGCCGTAAAGGTATCTCCGGTATAAAACAAATAAATGATCATTGGGACAACAATCAAACTAAATCCAATCTGCGCAATTGACAAAAT
This sequence comes from uncultured Methylococcaceae bacterium, assembly GCA_903903765.1. Lineage (GTDB taxonomy): Bacteria > Pseudomonadota > Gammaproteobacteria > Methylococcales > Methylomonadaceae > Methylobacter_C. Next base: position 5,961 of record CAIVAH010000007.1, on the reverse strand, counting down.
CAAACATAATAAAGCCCATAAACCCGCAGCTGGAATCCCCACCACGATAAAACCCACACCGGCTAATAAACTCTGAATTAAAGCCACTCCTAAAATACCATTCGCCACACTTCTGATCGTTGCTTCCGTTAAATCAGCAAAGCTATGACCTTTTTCATCTGCAAGTCTAGTAGTAATAGATCTAGCGATTTTATGACAACCGATAGTATTAGCTAATAAAATACCGGCAATAATAATGGCTAATACAAAATGTAAAATAGCCACCCCAGCACCAGCCGCTGCTGATAATAACCAACTGCCAATAACTTTAAGAACAGGCGCAATTTGTTGCAAAGCACTATGAATATTTTCTGATGCTAAGGTCCAAAATTTGGCGAGTGGTTCTCCCACTAACATTACGGAATGCAGATTTTCTGGTGGAGGAGGAATTAAGGCTGTGCCGTCTTTAATCTTACCGCCCAACTGCGCCAACCCCTGAATTAAGGTTTCCGTGAGCAATATAGTGGGCACTAAGATAATGATTAAAAAACTGACCGTAAATAAAATAGCTGCAAATCTACTGTAATCACCTAAAATCGATTGTAACTTTCGATACAGCGGAAATGCCGCAATAGCAATAATAACTCCCCAAACAATCGAAATAATGAATGGCTCAACAATCTTAAAACACCACACGGTAATAATAAATAACAAGCCAATCTGAATAGTGGCTTCTAATGAACGATGAACAAAAATACGATCACTGATTCTTTGAGATAAAGGCTGCATAATAAACTCGATAATAGGAAACTAACTTATATGATAGCAGATTTAAAACAGACCACTACATGAGCTAATAGGGAGTTAAATTGCACTAGTCGCCATATGATCTGACAGTCACTTATACAAACTGACTGTCAGATTCATAAATTTAATGAAAAAGTCTCTGAAACTCTGAGTACTTATTAGGCCACAACCAAAACCCATAATATTTACATTCTTATACCAAAAAATTATTAACTAAAAAACTTAGCGGCATTTACCAGAGTATTATAAATACCCCACGCTAAAGGTATCGCTACAAAAGCCCATGCGACATAAACTTCAATAAGCGGTGTCGGCTTAAATACCTCAACCTTGTCATTATCATCCGTAACTAACTCTAGCGCATCCTCAGCGATTTTCTCTTGCATGTGCTGTTTTTCTACCGCTAATTCTTCTGGCGTCATAAACCAGTGCTCAGCAACAGGTCTTATCAATAAATTACACACCAAGCCGACCATTAATAAGCCCGCCAAAATCAACATGGTTTGGTTATACACTTGCTCGCGTGGCAAGCCTAAGCCCAGTTGATAATCACGCATGTAGTTAACAATTACTGGCCCTAAAATACCGGCAGTCGCCCAAGCGGTTAATAAACGGCCATGAATTGCACCTACCATTTGGGTACCAAACAAATCGGCTAAATAAGCGGGTACCGTAGCAAAACCACCGCCATACATACTGAGTATCAAGCAAAACGCACAGACAAATAACACTTTATTGCCGGCCATCGCACTGCCCGGCACGCTAACGTATAACAGGCCACCAATAATAAAAAATATTAAAAAGGTAGTTTTACGACCAAAAAAGTCCGACAAACTCGCCCAGAAAAACCGGCCCCCAATATTAAATAAACTTAATAGAGCCGTAAATCCTGCCGCCACCGAAGCGATAGCAGCCAATTGGGTTTTATCTAATTGATTATAAGTGCTTGCGATACCTATCAGTTGGCCGCCAAACACCTCTTGCAACATGGGTGAGGACATCCCTAAAACCCCAATACCAGCACTGACATTCATACACAGCACACCCCAGACTAACCAGAACTGCTTAATCTTAAAGATGTTTTTTACATGCACATGGTGTTCTGTCATCATTGATTTACCAGCCTTTTTAACGGGTGCAACCCAGCCTTCTGGCTGCCAATCCAACGCTGGAATTCGATAACTTAACGCGCCAGACATCATAAACACAAAATAGATACCGGCCATAATCACAAAGGTCTGCATCACCCCCACATCGCTAGCTGTGGCAAAATGCTTCATTAAAGCCGTGGCCAATGGTGAACCAATCATGGCACCGCCACCAAAACCCATAATGGCCATGCCAGTAGCCATACCTCTACGATCAGGAAACCATTTAATTAAGGTCGATACTGGCGAAATATACCCCAAGCCTAAACCCACCCCACCGATAACTCCGGAGCCAATCAACATCAACCAGAATTGGTGATGATAAATACCCAAGGCAGAGAGTAACATGCCGCCACACCAGCACATGGCACTAATAACGCCCGCTTTGCGTGGCCCGACATGTTCTAACCAACCACCCCAGACCGCCGCTGAAGAACCCAGAAACACAAAGAATAGCGTGTACATCCAACCTAAGGTAGAAATTTTCCAATCACAATTGGTAATAAATAATTCCTGAAAAAATCCCACCTCTGGCCCACAAGCAATGCTTTCCTTAATCCCTAAGGCTTTGGATAAAGGTAACCAAAACACCGAAAAGCCATAAGCCATACCGATACATAAATGAATTGCTAGTGCCGCAGGTGGAACTAGCCAACGATTAAAGCCCGGCGCGGCAATGGTGTGCTTTTTATCTAACAACCCTTTAAAACGATTCAGCATAGATACCTACTCACATAATAAAAAATTTAATTATACTGAGCCGTTAGTCATTGTAAAACCTCTTAGTTTCAAAGTACTCAACTTAAGTCCAGAAGATTTATTACCTATTAATGGAAACTCTTGTAAAATTGTATTGTCTGTGTATATTGTTGGTGTTATGTGATGTTTGACCACTTTAATGTCAAACGATTTTATTCATTCTCTATTAAGGAAAAGCATTATATGAAATCTACTACTGTGTTATCCCGCCCAGAATCAGGTATTCTGGCAACCAATAAAGTGCTTAAAAACACTTATTTACTTTTATCAATGACTTTATTATTCAGCGCAGCAACAGCTGGTTTAGCAATGACGCTTAACTTGGCACCTTTTGGTATGCTAGCTACTTTTATTGGCTTTTACGGTTTATTATTCTTAACCACTAAGTTTAGCAACAGTGCCTTGGGTTTAGTGTTCGTCTTCGCCTTAACAGGGTTTATGGGTCTTACTTTAGGACCTATTTTATCTTTTTACTTACACGCTTTCACTAATGGCCATGAGTTAGTGATTATGGCTTTGGGTGGTACCGGCGCTATATTCTTAGGCTTATCAGCTTATGCGTTAACATCTCGTAAAGACTTTAGCTACTTAGGTGGCTTTTTAATGGTAGGTGTATTGGTAGCATTTTTAGCGGGTATTGGTGCGATGGTATTTGCTATCCCAGCCTTATCTTTAGCTGTGTCAGCCATGTTTATCTTATTAATGTCTGGCATGATTTTGTTACAAACTAGCCAAATCATTAACGGTGGCGAAAGAAACTATATCTTAGCTACTATTTCTTTATATGTTTCTATCTACAACTTATTCTTAAGTTTATTACAAATCTTAGGCGTATTTAACGGTAGAGATTAATATCGAGCTGATTTGCTTAAAAGCTGGTTAAAAAAAAGGGTGTCTTTCGACACCCTTTTTTTTATACTTAAAACAAGCGATTGGTGCTTAATCCAACAACTGCCAAGTCCCGCCGTAAGTGGTTTCTTTGTTAAAACCTTGCCAAATAAAGTTTGGTTTTACCATTGGTTTAGTAGGAACCATAAATGTTAATAAATCAGTTGCACCACAAAAAGTACGACCTAAAGTATGTAATAACCCTGTCATTACGCCAGCAGTAGCCGCATAACCCGCGCCTTCTGCACGATTAGCTAAGATAATATTTTTAGGCAATTCACCTAAACCAGTAACCATATTAACAACGCCATTACCCAATTTAACGCCTAATTTAGAAGGATAGGTAGAAGCTGATGCCTCGTATGATGTCATCAAAAAGCACACACCTACTAAGAGCAGCATTTTTATTGTTTGTTTCATTATTAACTCCATAAAACGTAAAATTTAAAAATAAAAGCGACTAAGAAATATTAGCACAGCACTCACCTAACAAACTTTCTTACACAATCATTTGTTGGTTAAACCACAAAAGCGCCCATAGTGTAACAACATACCGGGTAACAACAACAAATTTAACACGGTGGAACTTAACAGCCCGCCAATGATGATCGCCGCCATGGGACCCATAATTTCTCGACCCGGATTATCGCTATTAAAAGCAATTGGCGACATCGCTAATGCAGTTACTAAAGCAGTCATTAAAATAGACGGCAAGCGTTCTTGTGCGCCTAGTATAACAGTCTCTAAGCCCCAATGCCTACCTTCAACCTGCACAAGATATCGATAATGCGACAGTAACATAATACTATTACGCACTGTAATACCAAATAATGTCACAAAACCAACAATAGACCCCACCGATAAGGTCGCATCCGTCACCAACACAGCGACAATACCGCCCACTAAAGCGAAGGGCAGATTTAATAAAGCTAAAATGGTATTTCTTAAACTACCAATGGCAATATAAATAAAGATTAACACACCCACACCCGCCAACATGGCATGTAAGATTAATTCTGTTCGAGCAGCGGCTTGCTCTACCGCTGCCCCAGTAAACTCTGGATAACTGGCTGCGGATACAGGAATTTCTTTCAGAACCTTAGCCTTAAGCTCCTGCATAAAACTGTCCATATCTCTATTAAGCACATTACACGTGACCGACTGTCTTCGCTGCGCTCCTTGATGCAAAATATTATAACGACTCGTCGTATAGCGGATTTCTGCCACTTGGTCTAATTTAATTAATTCACCATCCTGAGTTTTTATCAATAGTGAGCCAATAGATTCAGGTTGCTCACGTAATTCTGGTAACAGAGTCACCGCAATATCCAGCCATCTATTTGTTTTTAATTGCTTACCAACCACTTTAGTTTCATAAGCTACTTGAACGGTATTAACAATATCCGCGGGCATTAAACCCCTGTAATTTAACTGATCTAAATCTAAATGGATTTGCAACAAAGGTGTCGCGGGCGGTGATCTTAATTGCACATCCACTGCACCAGGAATATTAGTCATTAACTGCGCTAAATGCTGTGCCTGATTATCTAAAACGTTTAAATCATCACCATATAAATTAACCACAACAGGTGCAGTATAACCAGAAATAGTCTCATCAATTCGCTCGGTTAAAAAGGTGTTTGCTTCAAAACTAATCCCTGGAAAATCGCTTAAAATCTCTCTCAATTGTTCTAGTATCGCTTGTTGCAGCTCACCTGATAAGGGCTCTAAACGCACCTCGTATTCACTATAATGACTACCATACGTATCTGCACCGCGCTCTGCTCTACCCGCCCATTGCGAAACAGATAACACCCCCGGTATTTTCAAAAACTGCTCTGTTAATTCGCTGCCCATCCTAATAGATTCCGCTAATGAGGTACCCGGAATACTACTGGTATGCACGATGTAATGGCCTTCACGTAGTTCGGGTAAAAATTTGCTATCTAACTTGATAAACGTTAACCCACTGATTAAACACAGAGCTAAACACCCGACAAATAAAGCATTAAAGTGTTTAATAAAAAAACTCAGCGCACGCTCATATAAAGGTTTTAACCATTTGATAACAGGTGGATCACTCTCTTGGTCTAATTTAGAGCCTAACAATAGATAACACAGCGCTGGAGTTAAAGTCAGCGCGACGATTAAAGACACTAAGATAGCCAAGATATAAGAATAACCCAAAGGCGCAAACAAGCGCCCTGCCACACCCGTTAAGGTTAATAAAGGCACAAATACCAATGCGACAATAAAACTGGCATACACCACCGAACTTCTTACTTCTAAAGAGGCGCTATAAACCACTTGGGTAACTGATAAGGGTTTTGCTAATAAGCGGTTTTCTCTTAAGCGCCGAAAAATATTCTCAGTATCAATG
>CAIVAH010000006.1 GCA_903903765.1 uncultured Methylococcaceae bacterium | reverse complement strand
TTCATTGTTAGTGCTAATTAAAGTCGCCTCTGAGCCCAATCAAGGTACTGCGTTCAGATTATTATTCCCATTAAATTGAATATTTCGATTCGAATAGTGCGAGTTGAATTTCTATCAGAAACAGCCCGTTCACTTATATATAAGTTATTTGACGTATTGAACCGATGAGTGAATTGATAGATACTGTAGTTGAGTAAGTGTTTTATAGTGTTTTTACAAAAAAAGCTCGCACTGTTTTACTAGCAGTGAGGGCTTTTTTGTTTTAGAGCAAGCATGATGAAAAAATAGCCCTGTTCACATGAAAAACAAGGCTATCTTTTCAAACATATCGCTAAATGCTAAACGTGCTTATCAATCGAACGGAGATTTGGGGTTTCCGTCTTCACGCTAACAGTAGTCGATACGGCTACTATTTTTTGCAGCAACTACATTCTTCACGTGTCCAATAATAAATGAGATCATCATACCGTATGTTTTTTGAACAGTGACGTACGTTATATCGTCTTGCGTTTTTTATTTTGTATTTTTAATGGATTAATGATTATAAAATAACCCATCAGTATGGTACGTGCTTAGTGCTCTTGTTTTATAAAATTTTAAAAACTAAAGGGACAAAAACCGTGACGCAGCTCATGTTTTAAAAATAAAATTGCATTAATTTCAGTGCTTTAAATGGAAATTATTGATTTTATAAACTACGTAAGCTTTGATAATCGAGCAATATGCTGAGGTAACTGGCATAATTTGATAAACTGAATTACCTTTTTTACTTAGTAGAGTGAAATCAAGTGAATCGAAAACTTCTTGATTATATACGTCATCAGTTTCGTTTAGATTTGTATGGCGTACATGGTATTCCACATTGGTCGCGCGTGCAGTATTTTGGTTTGAAAATAGCAAAGAAAGAAAATGCTCGCCTCGATGTGGTGAGGTTGTTTTCAATATTGCATGATTCCCAACGCGCACCCCTGCATCACCCGCTACGCGGATCGGATAAGAACGACTCAGCACATGGCGAACGTGCGGTTGCGTTTGCATACGATTTGCGCGGAGAGTTTTTTGATTTAGATGATGACGGATTTGAGTTACTTTGCGAGGCGCTCGCTCTGCACAGTAATGGATTTAACGAAGCTGATATTACCGTGCGAACTTGCTGGGATGCTGATAGACTTGATTTAGGGCGTGTTGGCATATATCCCGATGCAAAATTTCTCTGTACGCACACTGCAAAAGATCCGGCGTTTATTCATCGGGCATGGTCAATGACGAATCGCCCTTCATAAACAAATGCCCAAACCATAATTCTAATCAAAATTTATTAAGTAAAATGAATGTAAAAAGAGAGGTATAGCACTCGAATAATAGTTTTCTATTCTCAAAAATTTTGCTGATTCAATTTAATGATTAACGATCATCATTTTCCCTTATCAAGGCCTCGTGTTAAATGGCATCATTTTGCTTTGTTTAGCACTTTTGACTATTTGAGTCTTATTGGGATAAGACTTTATTTCGAATCGTTGCATAACTTCTAAATGATTATTCCTAATACAAAAAAAATCTACATAAACCCAAAACGGTGAATTATGTCCCAACTTGACAGTGGCATTGCTATTATTCATGGCAATAAGCTCGAAACTTTAGTGAATGTGCTTGAGCATTGGCTCAAAAACTATCCCCTTGAGCCTTTAGAAAATGACGTGTTTTTGGTCTACAACAATGGCGTTGGGC
>CAIVAH010000005.1 GCA_903903765.1 uncultured Methylococcaceae bacterium | reverse complement strand
CTGAAATAGCCGATGGTGTTGCGGCGGCATTTTTTACTAATAAAACCTATGAGAGTCGACTTGAAATGGCTCATAACCCCGTGGGTATCTTTAAAGGTTTGTTGGGCTTTCAGGCATTGGCGAGTGATTTTTCGGCGATTGATAAAGAATCAAATGAAATTATTGTGCCTCAAACTCAAACTAATAGTTATGGGGTATTTGCTTTAGAGTCATTTAATACGGGGGTGTTGGCAAATCAGGTGGGTTTGCGTGTCGAAGATACCACTTTGTTACCCGAGAGCATGCACAGTTTAAATTACACCCCAGTTAGTGCTTCTGCGGCTAGTTTGTGGAAGTTAAATGCCCAGAATAGTTTAAATTTGGCTATGACGCGATCTCAGCGCGCGCCACAAGTCCAAGAGTTATTGGTAGATGGTTATCATGATGCGACGCGGAGTTATGAGAAAGGTAATATTAATCTACATGAAGAGACTTCTTACAATTTAGATCTAGGTTATAAATTTAAAGCCGATTGGGTTAAAGCGCAGCTAGATTTATTTCATAATTGGGCACTTGATTATATTTATCAGCAACGCAACGGTCAGTTCATAGATGGGGCGGCAGTATTGGAAAGTCGGCAAGCGGATGCTACCTTTATGGGTTACGAAGCTAAATTAGTTTTTCCAGTGATGGAAAATAAACGCGGCATCGTTGATTTAACGCTGTTTAGTGATTTTACGCGTGGTCAATTTATAAATAATACAGATGTGCCTAGAATGCCGCCTTTACGGTTTGGTATACAATTGGATCATAGTTGGGGTCAATGGAATAGTAATATTCGCTTAACGCGCGGAGAGGCGCAAACACATGCTGGCGAATTTGATACCGCAACTGTGGGTTATTTATTATTAAGTATGGATACGCAATATAAAGTAATGGGCTTTGAAGGTGCTGATGTCATGGTATTTGCAAAAGCTAATAATCTGAGTAATGAGTTGATCCGTAATTCGACTTCTTATTTACGTAATTATGCGCCCGAGCCGGGTCGAGGTGTTGAGATCGGTTTTAGAGTTAATTACTAGTCAAGTTTGTATATGAAGTTGTTGCGAATCAAATAAGAATGATTTGCATTTGCATGTTTCTAGGGTTAGAATTTGTTAACTAACAAATACTGGAGATATGGTGATGAAACATCCAAATTTTTTAAGAAGAAGTTTAAGTGTCATAGGTTTAAGTGCAATAAGTGTGTCAGCTAATGCCTTAGATAAGCCACAAACCATGGAAGACATGTGGAAAATTATTCAAGTTCAGCAGCAGCAACTTAATGAGATGCAAGTTCGCTTAGAAAAAGCCGAAGGCAAATCGACAGTTGCCGTAGTTCAGTCTTCTACGTCAAATCAATCCCTTGAGACTAAGTCAGCGATTCTGAGTAAAGATGCTAATAATACCGTGCCTAATGTGCAGAATTCTGAGCCACAAGCAGCCAATAATCAGGTAAAAAAGTTAGAGCGTAAAACCGATATCTTAAGTCAAGAAGTTGAGAAATTACGCACGAATCTGGCTATTCCTGAAGAAAAGCAATTTAAAAGTGCTTACGGATTGGGTCCTGCGGCTTCTAAGGTTTATCAGGTTGGTAAAGGGTTATCAATTGGCGGTTATGGTGAAGGCTTTTATCAAAATATTGTCGGCGATAAAGGAGATGCAAAATCTAACGCAGATATGGAGCGTATGGTACTTTATGTTGGTTATAAGTTTACCGATAGCATCATTATGAACAGTGAACTGGAGATTGAGCATGGATCTACCGGTGAGGGGGCTGAGGAAAAAGGTGAAGTATCTGCGGAGTTTGTGTCGCTAGATTTTTTACTCAATCCCAAAGTAAATGTGCGTACCGGTTTGTTATTAATGCCGATGGG
>CAIVAH010000004.1 GCA_903903765.1 uncultured Methylococcaceae bacterium | reverse complement strand
TCTAGTTACAGAATTATCCAGCCAATTTACCAAAGATTTATCTGCAATTTCTGGGATACAGTGGAATCCTCTTAGTCACGATATACAAAGAGTCAACGCAGCCATCCACTATAAAAATAAAGCCAATGAAATAGTCAATGTTGGCTATCTTTATAGAAACACTCCTACAGTTAGTAGCGGTAGTAATGATATTACACAAACGGATAGCTCTTTCCGTTACCCAATTTATGATAATTGGAGTGCCTTAGGACGTTGGCAATATTCAATTTTATATAATAAAACGCAAGATGCTTTAATTGGAATTGAAAAAGAGAATTGCTGCTGGCGGTTCCGTGTCGCTCTTAGACGTTATACAAATAATATCTCATCTGGAGATGGTTTATTTTACGGCTCTAATATAAATAGCCCAAACATACACCCTGCTTCTACACAAAATGGCATATTTTTTGAAATTGAGTTGAAAGGTCTATCAACTTTAGGAGACGATATGGATACTTTCTTACAAAAAGAAATTTATGGATTTCAAGGATCTGAAAAATAATGATTAAACACACATTTAAAACAAACCTCATACTCTTATTTTGCGGTTATATATTGATTAACAGTTACCCCCTGGAATCTGAAATCCTTGGTAAAATTGCGGCTGTAGTCGAAGATGACGTCATTCTTCAGCAAGAACTTGACAAAGAAGTTACCGTTATTATCCAAAGAATACGTACGAGTAACACGCAAATACCCCCCGAATCGGTTATCCGTAAACAAGTTCTAGAAAAAATGATCATTGATAAACTACAACGTCAACTCGCTGAAAAAGCTGGAATAAATGTTACTGAAGACATGCTTAATAACTCAGCAGCAGACATTGCTCAACGAAACAACATGTCTCTTGAAAAGTTTAGAGAAGAATTGCAAAAACAAGGTCTTTCTTATAAACAATTTTTAGAAAACATGCGCAATGAAATTATTATTAATCAATTACGTGGCAGAGAAATAGGCAGCCGTATTAAAGTCACTGATAAGGAAGTTGAGCACTTTTTAGAAACCCAAGAAAATATTAGCGCGGAATCAACTCAATATCATTTAGGACATATCCTTATTGCCGTTAAAGAAGGCGCATCCGCCACTGAAATTCAAAAAGCAGAAACTAAAGCCAAAAATTTAGTTCATCACTTAAAGGCTGGTCAAGATTTCTCCCAAACAGCAATTAGCGAATCAGAAGATGATAATGCTCTAAAAGGCGGAGATTTAGGCTGGCGATCTATAAACGATATCCCAACACTGTTCACTGACAAAGTGAATAAGATGTTTAAAAATGAAGTTTCTGAGCCTATTCGTAGCCCAAGTGGTTTTCATATCATAAAGATTCTCGATATCAAAGGGGGATTAGATGATCACACCATTACTAAAACCAAAGTAAGACATATTCTTATTAAAACTAATGAACTTATTGATGATGAAGAAGCAAAAAAACGACTTCTCGATATTAAAGAGCGCGTTTTACATGGTGAAGATTTTGCATCTTTAGCCCGAACACATTCCGATGACAAAGGTTCCGCATTAAAAGGTGGCTCTCTTGATTGGGTTAATCCAGGGGATTTAGTAAGACCCTTTGAAGATGCTATGGAGAAACTAACTATTAATCAATTAAGCGAACCCATACAATCACAATTTGGTTGGCATTTAATTCAAGTATTAGATAGACAAAACAAAGATAACAGTGTCGAACACAAAAAAAACCAAGTAAGAGAAATCATTCGTAAACGCAAAATTGAAGAAGAAACTGAACTTTGGATGCGTAGACTTCGTGATGAAGCTTATGTAGAAACTTACCCTTGATGCATAGATACTTCACTTAAAATTAAACTATGAGTCTTATAAGCCATAAAGACCTAACATTAATTTCGGCACTTAAAAACATACTAAGCACCGAAAACTTAGCGTTACTTCGAGAAAATGTTTCTGAACTTAATGCCGAACTTGGCACTGACTCTACTTCACTTGCAACCGCACTATTACGATTAATTCAAAATACAGCACAACCACCTTTAAACGCAATCAAAGATAAAAAGCCCAAAACTGAGGCTCACCATTCTAATACTCAATTGTTAATAAAAATGGTTCGTTATCGATTAAATATCGGCTCAGACCATTCAATTAACGCTGAACAAATCAGAGAAACACTAATAGAAGAATCTGGCGTCGATAAAAAAAATATCAATAATATTAATATACAACGCACCTATACTCTTATTGAGCTCCCGGATGAAATGCCACCTGATATTTTTCAACATTTAAAATCAGTAGAAATTAATCAGTTGAAGCTGGATATTAAAAGAGTTAAACCCCGTAACAATAAAAAACGTGGCAACAATCATTTTAGACGTAATCGCAGACCCGAACATACAACTGAGTTAAATAAATCCACTATTCAACAATAACAGGTAAATATGCATGACAGACAGTAGCATAAGCAAACCTTTGCTAGGTTGGCGAGAATGGGTCGGCTTACCAGATCTAAATATTCAAAAATTAAAAGCTAAAGTAGATACCGGCGCAAGAACATCTGCTATACATGCTTTCGCGCTTGATCCATATAAAAAATATCACCAAGATTGGATAATGTTTGCCATACATCCGGAACAAGATAACATCGATTTAATTATTGAATGTCATGCTCCTATCAAAGATAGACGTATAGTATCTGACTCAGGTGGCCACAAACAACGTCGCTATGTCATAGAAACTCAACTTCAATTAGGACAAACGCTCATCACAGCGGAAATGACACTCACTAATAGAGATAGCATGGTATTTAGAATGCTTTTAGGTCGTACAGCCATTAATCATAAATATTTAATTGCACCTAGCGAGTCCTATTTGCTTGGTGAACCCACATAGAATTATTTTTAATCTTTTCCAAAGAACTATAACTGTTGAAATATCAACACCAAAAGAACACAATTTGCTGAAATACCAACACTTAGTACCCATCCAAGCAACATTAATCCAACATAATCGCGCAAATATTAAATGGCATGAACTATGCTTTTATATAATTGTTAGCCGCATTATCCACACAAAGCCTATTTAATTCAGCGCAGTTTATGCGTGTTATTACATGTTTATTAACTATAAACACCCTTTGGATGTGCTGTAATAAAAAATTAATATTTATTAATTCAATTTCATGTTAATTTATGTTAAAGTAATTTAACATTTTTAAGCATTAAAGCAACAACGATTTCAATCCTTTTTTATCTCACATTTACGAATTATGAATTTAAAGCAATTACTCGCAATACCTTTATTAGGGTTCTCAT
>CAIVAH010000003.1 GCA_903903765.1 uncultured Methylococcaceae bacterium | reverse complement strand
GGTGTGACTGCATCCGCTAGCGCAAAACCAGCAAAACCTAATAAAGCAACAAAAAGAAAACTTTTAAATAAATATTTCATATCTCACCTATATCAATACTAAAGTGCTTCATCACCGGTCTCACCGGTACGAATGCGAACAACTTGCTCTAAATCAGTTACAAAAATCTTTCCGTCACCAATCTTTCCAGTGTTAGCGGCTTTTGTAATCGCTTCAACAGCTTGACTTAACAGTTGATCAGCAACTGCTACTTCAACTTTAGCTTTAGGTAAAAAATCCACAACATACTCAGCACCACGATACAACTCAGTATGCCCCTTTTGTCGACCAAAGCCTTTCACTTCGGTTACCGTTACACCAGAAACCCCTATTTCTGAAAGTGCCTCACGGACATCATCCAGTTTAAAAGGTTTAACAATCGCAGTTATCAGTTTCATTTGACCCTCTCTTAGTTAAAGTAACAATTCACAATACTTAAAGCAGAGACTATGCCAAGTCTGAAAATTAAGCTGATATAACACTACAAATCCCTATTATTCAGAGTGTAAATAGCTTGAATTGAATTAATGAAAAATTAATAGTGACAAAATTATAGGAAATGACCAAAACCAACTCATCTCAGCGCACCAATTTGAATCAGCAGTTTTTACACTAAGCATCAAGGTGATGCACCAGAAAGGAACAAAGAAGCTGAACTACTAAAACAAAACGGAGTATTAGTAGTTAGTAAAAATTATAACGCCCCCTCTTCAATACCCAACTCTTTAACTTTACGAGTCAAGGTATTACGACCATAGCCTAATAAAATAGCCGCTTCATGACGACGACCATTGGTATACTCTAATGCAGCTTTAATTAAAATTGCCTCTACCGCAGGAATAATATGCTTAGCAATTTCTGGCTCTTTCGCCAACAATTGCTTATCAATCCAAGATCTTAACAAATCCTCCCAATCGGCATCAACTGCCTCTTTTTCTACAGGAATACTTAGTAATTCAGAAGGCAAATCATGGAGATGAATTTCTCTACTAGAAGCCATAACAGTCAGCCAACGACAACTATTCTCTAGTTGTCTTACGTTACCAGGCCATTCTAAGGTACTTAAATAAACCTCGGCTTCTGGCTTTAAAACTTTATTTTCCACACCTAATTCTGTAGCAGCTTGTTGCAAAAAGTGTCTTAATAACAGTGGAATATCTTGCTTTCGTTCTCGTAAAGCAGGAATCTGAATACGAATAACATTTAATCGATGAAATAAATCTTCTCTAAATCTACCTTGTTCAACTAAAGTTTCAAGATTCTGATGAGTAGCCGCAATAATACGCACATCAACCTTTATAGGCAAATGCGCTCCAACCGGATAAAATTCACCATCCGCTAACACTCTTAATAAACGGGTCTGCAATTCTGCAGGCATATCGCCAATTTCATCTAAAAATAACGTGCCACCGTTTGCTTGCTCAAACCGCCCCGGGCGTCGAGCTTGTGCACCCGTGAAAGCGCCTTTTTCATGACCAAATAACTCAGATTCCATTAAATCTTTAGGAATTGCGGCCATATTTAAAGCAATAAATGGATTCTTATTACGCGGACTATGTCGATGAAGTGCCTTAGCAACTAATTCTTTACCGGTTCCTGATTCACCGTTAATCAATACGGTTATATGCGAACGAGCTAATCGACCGATTGCTCGAAATACCTCTTGCATAGCCGGAGCCTCACCTATAATTTCAGGGGTCGGTTGTATCATAGGAGTCCCAGAACCTGAAGCATCCTCTTGCAATTGACGCCCGTGCAAACAGGCACGCTGCGCCAAACTCACTACCTCTTTAATATCGAAAGGCTTAGGTAAATACTCAAAAGCCCCCCCATGAAACGCAGAAACTGCACTCTCTAAATCAGAATGAGCTGTCATCACAATAACTGGCAAATGTGAATGAGATAATTGCACCTTGTCCAACAACTCCAATCCATCCATACCCGGCATGCGAATATCAGTGATTAAAGCATCGGGCATTTCATAATCTAAAGCAGTGAGTAAATCATTACCAGACGAAAAACAACGTGTAATAATACCGGCCTTTTGCAAGGCCTTTTCCACAACCCAACGTATCGATTTATCATCATCAATAACCCAGACTACATCAGGCTTAGTCATGCGCAAACTCCATAGGTAAAAAAACTGAAAATACGGTTCTTCCCGGCTGGCTATTACACTCGATTAAACCGTTATGCTGGGTAATTAAAGCCTGGGCTATCGACAAACCTAAACCAGTACCCTCAGCTCGCCCCGTAATCATCGGATAAAAAATTTGTGTCATCATATTGGCATCTATACCTGGGCCACTGTCAATAATGTCGCATTTAACGGCTAATTTAAAACGTTTACGCCCTATGTTCATGTGCCTATAAATACGAGTTTTAAACATAATACTTCCCTTACCTTCCATAGCTTGAACGGCATTCCTGGCAATATTCAAAATGGCTTGAATTAATTGATCCTTATCAGCATAGATATCCGGAATACTTGGATCATAATCCGATTTAAACTGTAGAGTTTTGCTGGACTCTACTTGCACTAATTGCCGAACACGCTCTAATACTTCGTGAATATTAATCACTCTTTTTTCTGGCAATTTATTTGGGCCTAACATTTTATCTAGCAAACCTTGCAATCGATCAGATTCATTAATAATGATTTGGGTATACTCTTTAAGTTCTGGATCATGCAACTCCAAATCCAATAATTGTGCGGCTCCTCTCAAACCACCCAAAGGGTTTTTAATTTCGTGCGCCAATCCTCTCACTAATAATCTTGCCGTATTTTGTTGAGTTAGCAACTGCTCTTCTTTAGAAATACGTATATGCGTGTCAACCTGTTGAAACTCAACTAAAATCTCATGCACCTTCTCTTTCACCAAGAGCGGCGTTGCACTAAAATTGGTCGTCACATTATTTGGCAACCTCGACAAAGTTAAAGCTCTATCAACCAAAGGCTCTGCCATTGCTAAAGATTGCTTTAAATTATTTAACAAAGCTGGATCAGAAGTCCTGAACAATTCATCCGCACTTTGACCCACTAAATGATGAGCACTATCGGCAAATAAAATTTCACCACTGGTATTAATATAGGTTAGAACCAGATGCCGATTAAACAATAAAATAGCAGTGTTCAGATGATCCAACAGTCTTTTGTACATAGTATTGCTAATCAGTCCCTTTTTGAGCTAAATATTTATAATTACTTGAAGCAAGTTGTAGACCAAGCTTTAAATATCAAGCTTTAATTTCTCAACAGTTCATTATACAACAATTAACGCACCAAAATGGATCGGCACACCACCTCTAGCCCATATTGCGATAACTCTAACAATTTAACCAATTCAACTTATTCAGCCCAATCTATCTGGACGCCTGCCATAAATTCTGAGTACCAAGCGATAAAACCATAATGGCCTAAAAACCACTACCATCATCAAAAATAACGGGCTCATTGGAATCGGGCCAATCTCAATAATGGAAACCACTAAAAGAATTAATACACAAATAAAACGCATCACCCTAACACCTATTAATTTTTAATTCAGTGATAGCAAATATAACAAGCAAAAAAAACCCCGCTAAGTGATAACACTTGCGAGGCTTTTTATTATAACGCTTAGCCTGTATGAAACAGCCCTAGGTATTATAAACTGTAGTACATGTCGTATTCAGCTGGGTGAGTACTCATACGTAAACGAGTCACTTCTTCCATCTTTAATGCGATATAACCATCAATCACGTCGTCAGTGAATACACCACCTTTTTTCAAGAATTCACGATCAGCATCTAAAGCCTCTAAAGCTTGGTCAAATGAATGACAAACTTGCGGGATTAAATTAGCCTCTTCTGCTGGTAAGTCGTACAAATCTTTATCCATAGCATCGCCAGGATGAATTTTGTTTTGAATACCATCTAAGCCCGCCATCAACATAGCAGAGAATGCTAAGTATGGGTTAGCTGTTGAATCAGGAAAACGTACTTCGATACGACGACCTTTTGGGTTGTTAACGAAAGGAATACGGATAGACGCCGAACGATTACGTGCTGAATAAGCTAACATGACTGGCGCTTCAAAACCTGGAACTAAACGTTTATAACTATTAGTTGAAGCATTAGTAAACGCGTTTAAAGCTCTAGCGTGTTTAATGATACCGCCGATGTAGTACAACGCAGTTTCCGATAAACCACCGTATAAATCACCCGTAAACAAGTTAACACCGTCTTTAGCTAAAGATTGGTGTACGTGCATACCACTACCGTTATCGCCCACTAATGGTTTTGGCATAAAAGTCGCTGTTTTACCATAAGCATGCGCAATATTTGCAACAACGTATTTTAATTCTAAAACTTCGTCCGCTTTTTTAACTAGGGTATTAAATTTAACACCAATTTCACATTGGCCTGCAGTCGCCACCTCGTGATGATGAACTTCAGTCACCATACCCATTTCTTCTAATGTTAAGCACATAGCAGAACGCATGTCTTGGAATGAATCAACTGGTGGAACCGGAAAATAACCGCCTTTAACGCCTGGACGGTGACCTGTGTTACCGTCAGCATAAACTTTTTCTGAGTTCCAACCGGCTTCTTCAGAATCAATTTTGTAGAATGAACCACTCATATCAGTGCCCCAACGGACATCATCAAAGATAAAGAATTCATTTTCTGGACCGAAGAACGCTGTGTCCGCGATACCAGTAGATTTTAAATAGTTTTCCGCACGTTTAGCTAATGAACGTGGATCACGCTCATAACCTTGCATATCTTTTGGCTCAATGATGTCACAACGTAAAATTAAAGTGTTGTCATCAAAAAAGGGATCTATAACCGCTGTTGATGGATCAGGCATTAAAATCATGTCTGATTCATTGATGTGTTTCCAACCTGCAACAGAAGAACCATCGAACATATTACCTTCTTCAAAGGTATCTTCATCAATAGAGTGCGCAGGAAATGTTACATGCTGTTCTTTACCACGGGTATCAACAAAACGAAAATCCACGAATTTAACATCGTTTTCTTCAATCATTTTTAATACTTTTTTTACAGACATCAGAGAAGTCTCCTTAGTGTAGTTTATTATTATTAAGTGTG
>CAIVAH010000002.1 GCA_903903765.1 uncultured Methylococcaceae bacterium | reverse complement strand
TTTATATTCACCATCCATGAGTTAAAATTAAATTGTTACCTACCTAAATTACAATTAACTTTATCTTAAAATACAGCAGATAATCTTTACCAAGGCATCATGGGAAAAAAAATTGCAATAGTCGGATTTTCTTACAGACTACCCAACAACAATACTAATAAAAATTTTTGGCAAAATTTAATCGAAGGTAATGATTTAGTCACTGAAGTTAACTCGGACAGATGGTCAACAGATGTTTTTAAGCATCCCAACAAAAACAATCTAGGCACAAGTTATACTTTTTCAGCCGGCAGTATCGGCGATATTTCTAGTTTTGATGCAGAGTTTTTTGGTATTTCACCAAGAGAAGCTGCAGTAATGGATCCACAACAATTACTATTACTGGAAATGAGTTGGGAAGCATTAGAAAACGCAGGCATTAAACCTACAAGTATTCGTGGCAGCCAATGCGGCGTATTTATTGGCATATCAAGCACAGATCACTCTTATCGTTTAGCGGATGATCTTGCTGCAATTGATGCATCCACAGCAACCGGTAACGCTTTAAGTATTGCGGCTAATCGAATTTCTTTTGCATTCGACTTATGTGGCCCTAGTTTTGCCGTTGATACAGCATGTTCATCCTCAATGGTAGCGTTTCATCAAGCTTGCCAATCAATTCTTAGTGGTGAATGCAACCAAGCCCTAACAGGGGGAATTAATTTACATATTCATCCTTTTGGATTTATTATCTTTTCAAAAGCCTCAATGCTTTCTCCAAGAGGACGTTGTAACCCATTTGATGAAGGTGCCGATGGTTACGTCCGCTCAGAGGGTGGCGGTATCTTTGTCCTCAAAGACTATGATCAAGCCATCGCTGATGGCAATACCATTATTGCCGTAGTAGCAAACTCCAAGGTCAATACGGACGGATATAAATCAGGATTAACAATACCTAACGCTCACGCCCAAGCAGACTTACTTCAACAAGTATACAGCCAAGCAGGCATTCATCCTTCTGAAATAGATTATATAGAAGCGCATGGCACAGGTACCTCTGTCGGCGATCCTCTTGAAACAAAAGCCCTAGGTAATGCCCTCGGAAAATTAAGATCCACGGATGATCCTCTACTAATCGGTTCAGTCAAAAGCAATATTGGACATCTTGAGCCCGCATCCGGCGTCGCTGGACTAGTAAAGGCACTTTACTGCATCCAAAAACGACAAGTACCTGCCACAATAGGAATCAAATCTCTTAACCCTAATATTCCATTTGAAGAATTAAACCTTAAAGTCGTCACAGAAAACCAAGCTCTTAAAGAAACAGGTAAACTGACTATAGGAATTAATTCATTCGGTTTTGGTGGTGCAAATGCACATGTCATTTTAGAAAGTTATGAACCGACAAACCCAGAACAACCAGCCATTACCGATAAAAATTTTCCAATTATCTTGACGGGCAAAAATACGGCCGCATTAAAAGAAACTGCACAAAATTTTGCAAACTTCATTACAACTCAACCCGAAAAATCACTTTACGATATTGCTTACTCAACCGTCTTTCATAGAGATTGGCATGAACATCGAGCCATTTTCTATTGTCCATCTCAAGAAACGTTAATTAATAATCTATTCAGTTTTGCAAATACTGATTCTAAATTGCCAGAAGTGGAAACAAATACCAGCGTTCCAAACCCATCCGGCCCGGCCTTTATATATTCTGGCAACGGTTCACAGTGGGTAGGCATGGGAAAACAACTACTGACAGAATCCTCAATATTTAAAAAAACTATACAAAAAATAGATAAATTATTCAGCCAATACGCTGACTTTTCATTAGTTAGTGAGCTTTCTGGTTTAAATGGAGAAGATCGTTATCAATATACCGAAATATCCCAACCCGCTTTATTTGCTGTGCAAGTTGGCATTACCGAGTTACTTAAAAGCCAAGGCATATTACCTATCGCAGTTGCTGGCCATAGCGTAGGGGAAGTTGCCGCAGCTTGGGCTTGTGGCGCATTAACACTAAAAGATGCTGTAAAAGTTATCTACCACCGTAGTCAATTACAAGGCACTACTAAAGGGAAAGGCGCAATGAGCGCCGTTAGTTTAAGCTTGGAAGCAATGGAAAAACTTCTGGAAAACTTAAATCTTTCAGATTTACTTTCAATTGCAGGCATTAACAGCTCTAATGGCCTTACGATGGCTGGTTCCACCCTAGCACTCAACCAACTAGAATCACAATTAAGTACTGATAATATTTTCTATAAAAGACTTGAACTAGATTATGCTTTCCATAGCCCATTCATGGATGAAATTGAAACAGGTATTAAACAAGAATTAGTTGATTTACAGCCTAATCAAACAAGCATTCCGTTTTATTCAACAGTCACTGGAGAATTAATAGACGGCCAAACACTTAATGCAGAATATTGGTGGCACAATATTCGTAAAACGGTGATGTTTGAACAAGCTATTAAAAACCTATTACAAAATAAAATTAATATTTTTATTGAAATAGGACCTCATACTGTTTTACGAAATTACATCAGTACCTCAGCAAAAGATTTAGATATAAATGCCCGTATTTTATCGACAATAACTCGTGATAATGACAGCCTACAAAAAATAACAGAGGCTGTTAGTCAAGTCCTCATAACAGGTATACCATTCAATTGGACAACTATTTTTGCTAAGCAAGGAAAATTTATACAACTGCCTAATTATGCATGGCAACGTGAACGTCATTGGCATTCCATAACGTCCGAATCTCTTGGTGTACTGTATCGACAAAAAATACATCCACTATTAGGTTTTGCTCTAAAAAATAATGATCTTACATGGGAAAACCAATTAGATTTATATTTAAATCCTACACTCGCTGACCATGTTGTTGGAGGAGCTACAGTCTTTCCGGGAGCGGGATTTGCAGAACTCGCCCTAGCAGCCTCGTTTGCTTGGAAAGCAACAAACTTAGCAGAAATTGAAGAATTAACCATACAAACACCTCTGCTTTTAAATACTAACCCAGCAAAAGTTATACGCCTAACCATTGATGCAAAAGATGGCGCTTTCTCCACTAGAAGTCGCCAATATGGGAGTGCTGAAAATTGGACAGAACATAGCGTTGGACGTATTTTAAGTGATGCCAATAAATTATTATTTCAGCAAATTGCACCCATAATACCTAGTCGTCATCCTGATTTTAATACAGTTAGCCATAATCAATTGACCTCTAATAACGATCTAAATTATGGCCCAGCATTTCAATGTATAGATTATGGCTGGATTGAGCAAAACTCAGCCTTAGGTATTTTTAAGATTCCAGAAAGTATTGAAACCGAACTAACACAATTTCATTTACATCCAAGTATTTTAGATTGTACTTTTCAATTAATATTCCAAGTTCTAAAAGATCATGTCGATGCCAGCGCAGGCATCACCTTTATCCCAACAAAATTGGGAAAAATCAATCTAGACAAAGACACAGGCAAACCTCACTTTGCGAAAGCAACGTTATTACGTCAAACGCCTAGATCGCTAATCGCTGAATTTAGTATTTTTGATAATGAAGGGACACCCATAGCGATTATTAGAGAAGTACGATTTAAAAGTATCAGGCTTACTAAAGGTCCAACTGATAATATAAATTATTTAAACTATCAGCTTACACCTGCGCCTCATAAAGTTGCCGAAAACCTGCCTGACGCTTTAATTTGCATACAAGATACACATGCTGTTATGGCAAAATTAGTCAGAAGAGCTGCATTGAGAGGCACTTACAATCGCTACTCAGAAGAAGTCGAACCCTTACTTGATTGTCTTTGCAGCCTATTTATTGAACAAGCACTAAGAGCCATATCGAGTAACGGTGTGAGCCTGTCATTACAAGATATCAGCACCTTTGAAAATACAAACCCAGAGCATTTAGCTTATATTAATTATCTATTATCAATAGCTAAAGAAGATCAGATACTAACAACCTCTATTGATGGCTGGGATATTTCAACCAATCAGCACATTCAAGCGTCCGTTGAAGATATCTGGAATAGTTTAATTGCAGATTATCCAGAATATTTCCATATTGTGCATGCTGTTGGTCGAGTTGGAAAATATCTCTTAGATATATTAAATAATAAAACCACATTAAGCCAAGTACTACCCATTGAATCATCTCTAAGCGCCTTACACAAGCAAATACTCGGTGCAGAAGGTCAACAGAAAATAGGTCAAACATTAAAGAACCTAATAACTGATGGCATAAAAAAACTACCTGAAGGACAATCACTCAATATACTTGAGATTAACAACCATAAGCCTTTATTTGCCATTGATATTTGCGCTACGATAGAGCCTAAGACTTATCATTATGTATTTGCCAGTACCTCGGTAGAAACGCTTAATAACGTTTCAGGTATTGAAGAACAATTTAC
>CAIVAH010000001.1 GCA_903903765.1 uncultured Methylococcaceae bacterium | reverse complement strand
TGCTGCTAAGCTCGTCTATAGTAGTACCTGAGTTATCAGCAAAACCAGTTACATTGATAAATTTAGTAACACCATTAGTTAAACCGGCTTTATCAACTTCTGAACCCGTGTTAGTTTTATTGCCCACATAAACAGCAACAGTACCATTCATAGTACCTGTACCACCATCGTTAGTGCCAATTGCGATTGTTTTATTTTGAGCGTATGGATTTAATAAGATATTTTCCCAGCCACCCACTGCAGTTCCGCCAACAGTACCGTTAGTCGCTAAGTTGAATTTACCTAATGTATAGCTGCTACCTGCGCTTGCACCACTAACAACTGTACCTTGTACCCAGCCAGTAGCACTACCTTCTTCGCCATTAAAAAATATTTTTTCTTGACTACCAAGACCAGTTGAAGCGTTGTATAACGCAGTAGCCATTGGCAAATCAGCAGAACAAAAACGACTAAAAGTAGTTGTTAAGTTTGAAGTTGAAGATGATACTTGGTTTGCACTGTCCCAACCATAAACTCTTTGGATTAAATCACCACCGCTTTGCACGGTTAAAGTAGATTTATCAATCACCCATTTTGATACATAAGCACCACCAATAGCAGCGCCAGGGTTATGTGTATGAGCCGCTTGTGGGTTAGTTGTTGCAGAGCCGGTTGCACTAGTATTCCACTCGTGATTCATTAAAACAGTAAAAGTACCATTTCCACTATCATAAGCGCCTAAGCCGTCTGGAAGACCGCCCATGGTGTAGCTACCAATAGCATTACCAGTCGTTAGTAAAGAAGTAACGCTCCAATCAGAATTAGCTGGAACAAGATAAGGTGCAGTCGTTGTGCTTGGACCAGTTGCAGCCATTGCAGGTATCGACATAGTGCCGATAGCTACTTTGACCATTAAAGGTAATACTTTCATTTTCATGCAAAAACTCCAGAATTGTTAAAATTAAATGTTAAATAAAGAAATTAAATAGATCAGGATGTGATTCTAAAGGGTAAAAAATGACATCATCCTTAGAATAACGACCAAACATTACATTTATATGACATTTACTTTAAGGTTTCTTTAATTTTTGATGACAAAACCAGGTTAAAAGACTTATTTACATGTAATTCGACTGAAACTTTTTTATTTAGCACTGAGTTTTTAGCGCCTTTAAATACCACGCAAAAAAAAGCCCCGCAGTGCGAGGCTTTTTTTAATTTTAGGTAGTTTGAAATCACCTGCTTAACTGATTTACAATCTCTTTAGACGCCAACTCAATACCATTTTTATAACAGGCCATAGCGTTATCTTTATCATCTTGGGCAAACAATAAATCCCCTAATAACTGATAAGCTTGCACTGTGGGTTCTGCAGAAATACTTTTAGCCAAATAACTTTCTGCTTTAAAGTTATCACCAGCCGCAATAGCTAATTTACCGATTAAAGCCAGTAAAATAGGATTTTCAGGGTGTAAATAAGCCCATTTTTCAGAGACTTCTAGTTGATTATTGATATTTTTAGATTCAATACTGCCGTACAAAACCACTAAAGTGTCATCCCAAACATTTGCCAATGTGTTAGCTAACTCATCTTCTATTTGAGTACCTAAGCCAGCATTAATCATAGATGCATAATACAAAGAAGCTATTGATGCGATGTTTTTTATGAAAGGCGGCGTTTCAAGCCACAATTGCTGAATTTCTGATAAATTTCCAGCTAGCACAGACTGTTGAAATAACTGCTTAAAAGCTTCAATCTCTAGCTCTCTAACCTCATTTTCCATTAATACTTGATTAGTATGTAAGCTAGGTAATAAAGCCCGCAAGCCTTGCCAATCACCCAAACTTTGATAGGTTTGATGCATTAGCTTTAATACATTTGCATGGGTAGGATCAATAGCATGCAATCTGGTTAAAGTCTCTAATGCTTGCTCAAATTGATTGCCTGATAAACTCAGTTCTGCATGAGTAAGACCAATCAATACGCTTGAATCAGGTGAATGATGCGTGGCTTTCTTTAAATATTCATCGCGCTTATCAAAAGCGCCACGAGATTGTGCAGCTCTGGCAGCCGTTAAATAATGTAATAGCGGCGCTCCACTGTGCGATACGTGCTTTATTAATACATTCTCAGCTCGCTCCCAATTACCTTCTGCAGAATCAACTAAGCCAGCAATCAGCGCCTCTTGCGAACGATTAAACTTTACATTTCTACCCTTTGCTTTTAGGCGGCCAGGCAATCTGATCAAATAACCTATTGACCTGAAAAACACATAAAACACATAAAAAGCCACAATCTGCGTGACCGCAAAAACAACCAGAGAAGTTTCGATAGACCAATTACCAATGCCTAACAATGCATAACCTGGACCTTCAAAACTCTGCAAAACGTTATAAACTAAAACAGCCGTAACAATCGTTAATAACAAAGGCCCCAGATAGTAAAATAGTTTTTTCATGAAAAATCTCTCATTTCTTTTCTGGCTTTGCCACTACTGGTTCTGCTTCAGTTGGCTTAGTAGAGCTAATTTTATCTTCGGGTTCTACAATTTCCTCTGGCTTTACAGGTTCAACTTTAGGTTCAGTTTCAATCACCTTATCAGTTTCAATTCTTAGCTGAGTAATATCTCTGAGCATTTTCAATGATTTGCTTATATCAGGAAATTGACTATGAATTTTGTTAGTACTGAATTGATCCAATTGAGCAATAAATTTATTCACATCAGCATCATCAAGAAAATGCAATTGTGTCCATTTTTTTGCATCCGCTAAACTCGACTGAAATAATGCCTCATTGTGCTGAACTAGAGCTATCTTAACCAGTTCTAACTTAACTTTTAATTGCTCATGAATAAACTCAGCTTCTTCTGGAGTCAAAACTTCTTTTACTTCATGTTTTGTGTGTCTAATGGTAACGACACCTTTAAAATGTGACAGTGCCGAATCTAAGGCCCCCTGATCATCTGAATCTTTAGTTTCTGCAGGAGGAGTAAGCGCTTTACCAGTGTAGGGTAATAATAAGGTTAATTGATCAACATGATCTTGGAGTGACTGTAGGGCAGCATAAATACCGACTACATCAGGGACGATGACCTTTTGAATATCAGCGAGTTCACGGGCAATTTCTTCTCTGACTTTAAAAATTGACGCATCACCACTTTCTCTTAAGCGTTGATCTGAAGCTTCTAGGGCTTCACGAGTCGTGTTAACATCCCCCATTAGATATAAGCGCTCATTAGCAACACTGAGTAGATATTCTGCGTCAGCAATCAACCAATCACCCCGCGTTTTACCCAATTGTCTTTGCACACTGACAATTGAATCAGTTAAATCTTTACGTGTGTTTTCAAGTTTTTCACTATGTAACTGTGAAAAATCCGCTAACGTTTTTGTAAAATGGGTATCCTTACCGGCCATATTGGCTTCCATCGCCGCTATTTGAGCTTGTATTGCAACTAATTGCGCTTGATAATCAGCAATTTGCTTAGACATCTGACCTTTTACTTCACCGCCTAAGCCTTCTTGTTTATCACGTAATTGGGTAAAAAAATAAAAACCCGCCCCCGCTAAGGTGATAACAATAAAAAGGATAATAACGCCAAACCACAAACCACCCTGCGAACGTCGAACAGGTTTAACCTCACTCTGATATTGCGCTTCTTGTTCACTCACTTCGGCCACACTCCCCCCTTTTTACACTCATTATTACTGTATCAAGAATTGCCATATCTGAAGGGCTAACCGCCACTGCAATTCTTTTAAAGCCAATTTCGGCTGCTATTATTCTAATTCTATGACTTACAACCACTAATGGCACTTCTAATAAGTGCTGCTTAAAACTTTCACCGACCATACTTAACAAATTTTGCAAGGCTTCTGCACTGGTAATGGTGATGATATCTAAGCAGTGCTTTTTTAATAACCCAATAAGATTCGAGTTATCTATGTTAGGTACGATACGTTTATACACATCCAAATAGTCAACGCTTGCACCTCTCAGTTGCAAAACATTGGCTAATTCTTCACGCCCTCCTTGGCCACGAATAATCAAAATTCTTTGATTTTTTACCTGAAGTAACTCAGGCATTGCCAGTAAGTCCTCGGTACTAGCTCCATTTTTTGCTACCAAATCAACTACGTAACCCGCCTTTTGAAGCACCAATTCCGTAGACTTACCCATTGCAGCAATCCGTACTGATTTAAATTTTTTTATTCTATCACTATCTGAATAATATCCGTGCATAGTAACTGCATTAGCACTTATAAAAATTAACCAATCATAAGTCAACTCATTAACTGTTGCTATTGGCTGCGCTTCTGAATCCGATAATCTAGCAATTTCTATGGTCGGAAACTTAACCGCCACACCGCCGGCCGCTTCAATTAACTGACTCAATTTTTCTGCTTGATGAACAGGCCGCGTTACTAAAACGCTAACACCCTGTAAAACCGTCATTAATCAAACAAGGCATTTAAAATTTTATCAGCGCCTTGTGCGAGCAAATCTTCGGCTATTTTACAACCAAGCGCCTCAACATCTGCTTCTGAGCCAGTGCTTTCTGAACGATAAAGCACAGATCCATCAGGGTGACCCACTAAACCACGCATGAAAACTTGCCCATTTTCTAAAACAGCAAAACCTGCAATTGGCACTTGGCAACCTCCATTTAAGCGCGTATTCATAGCACGCTCTGCCGTTACGCATAAGCCTGTCGTCTTATCATGCAAAGCAGAGAGCATCTGATTAATTTCAATATCATCAACACGACATTCTATACCAATAGCACCTTGCCCTACCGCAGGCAAACTAACAGTCACAGATAATGCCTCAGTAATTCGATCCGCTAAGCCCAACCTTTTTAAACCTGCAGAGGCCAAAATAATAGCATCATATTCACCTGCATCTAATTTTGCTAAACGGGTATTAACATTACCCCTTAAGGGAATAACTTCAGCGCTAGGAAATAACTCTTTTAATTGACATTCTCTACGCAAACTTGAGGTCCCAATGCGCGCATTGACCGGTAAATCTGCAAGACTTTTAAATCGATTAGACACAAATGCATCGCTGGGATCTTCGCGCTCTAAAATAGCGGCTAAATGCAAACCAACGGGGAACTCGATTGGCACATCCTTCATAGAATGCACCGCAATATCTGCATTTCCAGACAACATACCTTCTTCTAGTTCTTTAACAAAGAGGCCTTTCCCCCCTACTTTTGCTAAAGGGGCGTCTAATATTTTATCGCCACGAGTAACCATTTTAACTAATTGCGCAGTCACGTCCGGAAATGTCTGGGTCAACAAAGCGGCAACATGTTCAGCCTGCCATAAAGCTAAAGGACTTTGACGCGTAGCAATGCGAATAATTTTCTTAGTCAAAAAAGCAACTCCAGCACAAAAAATGCGCCTATTGTAACCTTATTTAAGCTAATGGTCTGTGTTACTCTCCTTAAAACGAGTTTTCTGATCGTGAGATCAAAAAGTCAGGTCAATATCCTGTAAAATTCATTCCTTTTAGATACCTAGAGCCCAATGACTTCTAAGCACATCACTCGCATAGCATTAACACCAGGTGAACCCGCCGGCATTGGCCCAGATCTTTGCTTACAACTCGCTCAGCAAAATTTACCCTACCAACTCATCGCTATTGGGAGTGCCGATTTACTGCGCCAAAGAGCATTTGAATTAAACCTACCCATTCAAATTAAGGAGTTTGATCAAGATGATCACACAACACTTCACACCGCCGGTTACTTAACTGTACTTAATGTTGAGCTGATTAAGCCCGTTTGTTGTGGCCAAACTGATGCACACAACAGCTCTTATGTTTTAAAAACCTTAACAATAGCCACCCAAGGTTGTATCAATGCTGTTTTTGATGCCATGGTAACTGGCCCCGTCGATAAAGGCGTTATTAATGATGCGGGCTTTACCTTTACGGGTCATACCGAATTTATTGCCGAATTAACGGGGGGGCACCCAGTGATGATGCTGGCAACACCTGGTTTACGCGTTGCTTTAGCCACCACACATTTACCGCTAAAAGATATTAGTGCAGCCATTACCCCTGAATGCTTAAATAAGGTTATTAGTATCTTAGAACATGACTTACGCACACGCTTTAACATCCCAAAACCCAAAATCTTAGTCTGTGGATTAAACCCTCATGCAGGAGAAAACGGTCATTTAGGCACAGAAGAAATTAGGGTGATTACCCCAGTCATCAACCACTTTAAACAACAAGGCTTGGATATAGTAGGACCATTGCCCGCAGATACTTTATTTACCCCTAAATATTTAGAAACGGCAGATGCAGTTCTAGCCATGTACCATGACCAAGGTCTACCGGTACTAAAATATCAAGGCTTTGGAAATGCTGTTAATATTACGCTTGGCCTACCGATTATTCGTACATCCGTTGATCATGGCACAGCCTTAGATCTTGCAGGCACAGGCAAAGCTAATCTAGGCAGCCTGCTATTTGCTTTAAAAACGGCCTTAATTATGACATCTCAATCTTCTTGAAAACATGACACATACACCTCGCAAACGTTTTGGCCAAAATTTTTTACACGATCACAACATTATATACAGCATACTTTCTAGCCTTAATTCCCAAACTAAAGATCATTGGGTTGAGATCGGGCCAGGCATGGGAGCCTTAACCGAACCTTTATTAGCACAGGGTTTAAATTTAGAAGTCGTAGAACTTGATAGAGATTTAGTGATTTATTTAAAAAATAAATTTAAAGCCTATCCTGATTTAAAGATACACAGCGCGGATGCCTTACGATTTGATTTTTCTGCACTAGCTAAAGAAAATGAAAAACTGCGAGTGATAGGTAACTTACCTTATAACATTTCTACACCTTTAATGTTTCATTTACTCGACAATGCAAACTGTATAGAAGACATGCACTTTATGTTACAAAAAGAAGTCGTGGATCGCATTTGTGCAGAACCGGGCAGTAAAAAATACGGCAGACTCAGCGTTATGATGCAGTACTATTGTAAAACTGAACTATTATTTGATGTACCTCCGGAAAGCTTTGACCCTGCACCTAAAGTCATGTCAGCTATCGTTAGGCTAATTCCTCATGCCCTACCACCCGTTGAAGTAAATGACCTTAAAATGCTAAACCGCGTTGTTACCCAAGCCTTTTCTCAACGTCGCAAAACCTTACGCAATTCATTAAAAAAACTTATCGCAGAAGATGCTCTCAGTGCATTGGGCATTGATCCCAACTTACGTGCTGAAGTTATTTCGCTGAATGACTTTGCCAGACTGAGTAATTTGATCGAAGCAACAGAACCAGAAGAGAACTGCGACAATTTGCCACATTCCATTTGTTAGACTTTAGCGATATCATAATGTCAACTCTTGAGATGCAAATTCCTCCTCCTAGGAATTCAGAGTTTTATATCCTTCTTTTAAATGCGATCCCAAAGGTCGCATTTTTTTTGTCCATCAGATCTGCACACTCATCAATCCTCGCTTTTTGCCATGTCTAATCGTGCATTAATTAAAGTTTAATGGCAAACTAACGCTTTTTAAAATTAAAACTTAAGCGACCATGAACTATTGGCTAATGAAATCTGAACCGGATGTATTTGGCATCCAAGATCTTTATCAAAGACCAAACCAAACTGAACCATGGGATGGCGTGCGTAATTATCAAGCCAGAAACATGATGCGCGATGCCATGAAATTGGGCGACCAAGTGTTTTTTTATCATTCAAATTGCGATGAACCCGGCATTGTCGGTATTATGGAAATTGCTAAAGAAGGTTACCCAGACCACACCGCGTTTGATCCTGACGACCATCACTTTGATCCTAAGAGTGACCCCGCAAATCCCCGCTGGATAATGGTAGATGTTAAATTTGTCAGACAATTCTCACGCACCATCGGGCTTAAAGAATTAAAAGCCAGACCAGAGTTGAGCAATATGGCGGTGGTAAGACCCGGCAATCGCTTATCGGTTATGCCAGTGAGTGCTGATGAATGGGGATTTATTTTAAGTTTAGAAGCCACGTCATAAACACTTTTTATTATCTTAAACATGCTTTGAAATGGCCAATCTAAGTAATTTTGAATATCTTAAAGAACACGATCCGGTGTTTTTTCAGTTAGCGTTTGCGGCAGAGCAGGCTTTTTATGCTGATCCCAATACTACACTGATTAAATTACGTCAGTTAGGTGAGGCCATCGCACAAGAGTTAGCAGCGCGTTGTGGTATAGAGTTTGACGAGAAAACATTTGCGACCTAAATGAAATCATGAGCTATCAACCCCCTTACACTATCACCCCTAAAATACTGCAACACGTTGCCGATATTGTTGCGTTATTAACGCGCTGGCAGATATCCAGTCAAGCGTCTTTGACACCTCAGTTACGGCGTAACAACCGTATTCGTACTATTCAGGCTAGCTTAGCGATTGAAAACAATAGCCTCAGTATTGATCAAGTCACTGCAGTATTAGACGGTAAGCCTGTACTGGGCTTACCCAGAGAAATTCAAGAAGTGCGCAATGCGTTTGCCGCGTATGAACAATTACCGCATTGGAAAGCCGAGTTAGAAGCTGATTGTTTAACGGCGCATGGTTTATTAATGGCTGGCTTGGTTGATGAAGCCGGCGGTTATCGTAACAGTGGCGTCGGTATTTACAATAATCAAACCTTAGTTCACATGGCGCCACCTGCCAGTCGGGTTTCTGCGTTAATGGCAGATTTATTGAGTTGGTTGGCATCAAATGCGGTGCATCCCTTAATAGCCAGTTGTGTGTTTCATTATGAATTTGAGTTTATCCATCCCTTTGCTGATGGTAATGGTCGTATGGGCCGTTTATGGCAAACGTTAATATTGAGCCAGTGGCATCTATTATTAGCTTATTTGCCGGTTGAATCTATTATCAGGGTTCGGCAAACGGCTTATTATCAGGCGCTAGCCGATGCGGATAATCTTGCGAATTCAACACCGTTTATTGAATTCATGTTGCAAGCTTTACTCGATGCGCTGACAGAGGTTTTAGCAAAAACGTCGGAGAAAGTGTCGGTAAAAGTGTCGGAGAAAACGTCGGAGAAAATCTTTGACTTAGTTGGCGAAAACCCACTAATAACGATTGCAGAATTAGCTCTGTTAATTGGCGTAACAGAACGCTCAATCGAGCGTAACTTAAAAAAACTGCAAGCAGAACAGCGTTTATCTCGCAATGGGCCTGCTAAAGGTGGCTATTGGTTGGTGATAAAATAAAAGGTATAACCAGAAATGCTTCTATTACCCCTGTAGCGGCGCTACCAGCCCGCCTGATGTATATTCCTGCTGGAATTGGGACTAAAGCAGTAGGTATCGTGGCTAAGCGAGCTGTTTTCTAAGAAAACAACACACCCTGATCTTTCTTTAACTGAACGATGCTATCTTTAGGCATGTAGTACACATTTTTAAACACCCGATTCATCACGGCAATTAACTGCCTAAACTTATAAGCACTGTGATGAGAATCACCTTTTTGCTCAGAAGTACGCCAGCTTTCTTCATCAGAAATTCTTAGCTCAACACCCAAGGTATGTTCTTGGGTTTTCTTGTTAATCTCATTTCGACGCGCATATACATCAGTGCCTGGAATCATAATTTTGTGTGTTCTAGACTGCCGATGTATCGGTAAAGAAAAACTAATTTTGCATTGAAATTTACGATGTCCGGCTGAAGAATGCTGATTCTTCTCAGCATTCATACTTAATGCATTATAAAAAGTTTGGGCGTTAGCTAATACTTCCTGATCCGTTGCTTTAGTTTCATGACCCGCACTTTGCGATAAACTAATCATTAATCTGCGCACGGCTTCCATCATATGTTCTGGATTATCAAACAACGTTTGAGTGATGGATTGCGAATGCGTATTTTCTTGAAGAATTACGCCTTTCTTTTGCAAAGCATGGAACAATTTTAAGGTATCGTCTTTATCTCTTAAAATGAAGGTAATAGCTAAAATATCTCTAATATCATAAGCCTCTCCTTCTAAATCTTTACCTAACTTGGTAAACATGCTTTCTGGACTTTTTAAACGGGCTTTAATCTCCGCAATATCCACGCGCACCCCATCGCCACTATCAAATACAAAGCCCTGCCCTTCTGCCCCTACACTTACAGACTCTCTTAATTTATGAAAGAATGCAGAGATTTTAACAAAGGCATTTTGCGCGGGCTCGCTTTCAGGAATATGCTGTGGATTTTCCCAGTCATAATTAAATAGATCATTTAAACTTTGTTTTTCTGCTTCTAAAAAGAAACCCAATTGCGCAAAATCATTGATATCTTGGCTTTCTTCTTCAATAGACTTAATCAAATACCCCATCTTTAACATCGCACAAGCCGTTTGCTGCCATTCCAACGGCACAACCAGTTTTTTACCTTGATACCCATGAAATACCGTCGGATACTTTCCTGAAGAGGCTAACAAAAACAAATGCCGAGGATCTTGCTCCACTATTTGTTTAAAAACAGGGTTTTTTAGATACGTTTCAAGCTGTTTAATGGCCAACAAACTCTGTTCATATAAGGCTAAATTACTAGATTCTAAACTAATTAACGCCTCCAATTGGCGCTTTACAAACGGAAATAACCACTTTAAAAAGTACCGATAAGTCCGCTCCACATAAACCAAGGCCCGTTTCTGCTCACTTTCTTGCAACTCACCATTAGCCACAACATCAAAGCCGCGATTACTCATCATCTTTGTAGCTTGTTTAAGCGCGATACTATAATTATTAGCGGATAACAAAAGATAAGGACTTAAGTCTGATCTATCCAAAATTGATCCAAAGATCTCGTGATGTAACTCTTGGCTTGCTGCATTGTGGGTCATTACCATAACCTTGTAACTGATATATCTACTCTGCTTTTTTACGAGCAACTATTACGCCATCTCGACTTGGATTAATAAAAGCATCAAAGTCAGGATCATCAAAAATCATTTGATTATGTTGTCTAATGGCTTCCGTCCAACCCTGAAACACATCTTTTCCAGAATGCGCTGCAACGCGTCCACGCCATAAAACATTATCTGCGATATATAAACCGCCCGGACGAATTCTATCTTTAGCCAATAACCAAATATCGGGATAATCACCTTTATCCACGTCGTTATAACAAATATCAAATAAACCCTCGGTTTGAGCAAAAGCATTTTGAGCCAACTCAGTTCTAAAATCTATCCTATCCCATAGGTCAACAGCACGAAGATAATGCTCTGCTTTATCCCTATTTAAAAAGTCAGCTTCACTACAAATTACTTGACCAGTTGGGCCAACCGCTTTAGCAAACCAATAAGCCGAATAACCGTAGCCACTCCCAAACTCAAACACCCGTTGAGCATTAATCATCTTAGCCAGCATTTCTATAAACACACCGACTAAGCGCCCAACAATAGGAAAATTATTCTTTTCTGCTAAGGCTTCCATTTCTTGCAATACGGCATTTTCTGCAGGGCCTAATAAATCTAATAAATATTTTTCAACAGCAGGACTTACCGGCGGTGTGCGACGCGGAGGAGACTGCTTTTTTGGGCTTGAAACGTCAGTCACTATTATTTCCTTATAAACAGGTTCTATAAAACTATTAATGAGTACGATGGATCCAATCGGCGCCTAAAGTACCAGATAAATACTGTAAATAAGAGTCATGACTAAACTGTTTCAAACACTCTTCAACCCGTGCTAACTTTTCTACAAAGAC
This sequence comes from uncultured Methylococcaceae bacterium, assembly GCA_903903765.1. Lineage (GTDB taxonomy): Bacteria > Pseudomonadota > Gammaproteobacteria > Methylococcales > Methylomonadaceae > Methylobacter_C. Next base: position 3,524 of record CAIVAH010000001.1, on the reverse strand, counting down.
TGGCATCAGCGGATCACTTAGCTCTATTTCAGCCATACGTTTTAACAAATATACTTGATGCTGTTGCCAAAGTTGCACATCTCTTTGCTGCTTAATATTTAAGCGCTCTTGATACCATGCACTTTGCAATAAATAATCACTCGTAAACAACTCTCTAACACTAGCATCATTTATATCCTTACCCTCATAAGTTCCATAAGCCATGATATGCAACAAAGCTTTTAACGGCGGACACGCATCGCTAATCGTACCGTCTTGAAAATACAACTGTGCCACTCGTTGCTGAGCCGAATACACATTATTAATACCATCCACAAAACTAGCCATATCCTGTGTTTCTGGCTTTAACATGGCTTCGTCAAAAACAGCGGTTGGATAATCAAATATCTTACCAAAGTTGGTATGCACAAAACGTTCAGTAATACGATAACCTAAACGACTGGCATAAACCATCTGACCGTTATATTCAAAATCGTTTAATTTTTCTAACTGACCTTCAGCGATTAAATACTGTGGATCACGCTGTTCAACAGGTAAACGCGACCACAATTCGGGTATTAATAAACTTATATCATGATCAATTTTTCGCTCAGCACCAATATAGCCTGCCGCCGTTGAATAACCATCATAACCACATAAAATATAAGACACTAAAGCGGTATTTAGATCAGCCGTCGTCGATAAAGCATTAAAAGGGCCTTTAGTTAAAGCACCCTCAGAACCCGCACCAGTCGTCGAAGGTGATTTACCCGTTAAACTACAAATAAAATCCATAAACAACTCAGGAAGTTCCTGATAATGAATAGGATTATAAATTGCTAGCGGTCTAATACCGGCTTTAACATCACTTGGATTATTGCGTCTACCGGGCAATACCGCATTAACGGGAAAATAAATAGCTTGATCAACACGTAAGCCACGCACTAAACGGGTGGACAACTCAGCCAAGTAACGTGACATGGGATTAATTTTGTCTGGTCTAGTCTGAAGATAACGTACATTCTGGCTTGGTTTACCTTCTACTAAACGCGGATGCGCAGAAGATACAAAAAACTCCCCTAACTTATTTTGCGCCGCTTTAATTATCAACTCACGCATAGGTTGACTAAACTCTTCAAAATGCACGATATCTTCAATCAATTCTTTTGCATCGCCCGCCGTAAGTGGTTCAAAATTTGAGATAAAGTTATTAGTCCCCGAAAAATCTAATTCTGTCTGTAAATCGGCGCCTCGATTCACGGCATCATCAGGTCTCTGAAAAAAACTGAGCTCACAATTATCAACTAGCTTAATACTATGATTTGTATAATGCGGATTTAATCCCACCAACTGCTTTACAGGCACAACCACAGAAGCGGTAATATCATCTTCTAATTGCACTTTCTCAGACGCAGCAAAATCTTGTCTTAATTTAAACACTCGCCAAGCGCCATTAGTATCAAAACCTACCCGTAAATAACTCGCCAACAACTTTCGACCATTAAACTTAAGTTCATTACCCGGATAACCATTCACCAAATCAACTGAGAAATGTTCACGCCAGTTTTGTCCCCACTCGACCTTGTAAAAACGTTTAATCATTAACACTAAAGCTAAAATGTGTTGCGGGATTTTCTTTAACCAATGATTGTAGTCATGGGTGTATTGCGTCACTGATGGGGTTAATAATTTAATTACCGAACCTAAGGTACGCTCATTACTTAACAAGGCGCGTTGATCACAGCCATTTTTAAGCGGATCTAAAAAGCGTTTTGAATAATCGTATTCAAATATATCAGCTACCATCGCCATATCTTTATCAAAATCGTCCACAAACACGGCCCCAGAAATCAGGGCGCCCGCAATAGATTTTGAAATCTCAGACTTACCTCCGCCAGAAACCGTGCTAGGTTTATGACAAAAAGTACCCTCTGGGTACGTCCCTATTAAACGCCAACTAGGCGCATGAGGATGTCGCTCCATGGCGACCCTAAAACCATCAGGATAGATATAAATGTAATTATTAAGTAATTTTATAGTCTGCAAACTACCTGCGTGATGCCAAGTTATCTGTAACTTTGGAATGCTTATTTGGGCTGTTTCTGGTAAGAAAATAATATTAGCGTATTGCTTATCAACGGCATACCCTTCTGGCTGCTTTTCAATACTGCACCCTAATTGTTTACATACTTTTTCAAAAGCATGGGCTTTATGACCATCGTCTACTTGGGGCAAATACACTTCACCCAAAATAGCTCTGGGGAAAGCCAGGGCTCCACCAGAATGTTCTTCTTCACAACCACCAAACAAATTGGCGGCATAACTGATTTGTGATTTGATTTCTTTTTTACTATAACCAAAATAGTTATCCGCGATTATCGTCACTATCACGCCCTGCATATCCCGACAAACTACCTTAAACGGCTTGCCATCGTTATATAACTCCTCAGGATTTTGCCAACACATCCCCTCTTTTTTTTGCCGCTCTGTAGCCTCGCTAACATGTGGCAAGCCTAAATCTTGCTTACGGCAATGCACCAAATGCGGCGCTAGAATGATACAACCCGTATGACCTGTCCAATGCTCTACATCTAATGCCACATCGTTTTCTGGTAAAAAAGGATCTCCCGCATTACCAAAGATAGACTCGACAAAATCTAAATTAGCAACCAAACCTCCCGGGACAAAAAACCGAGTTTCCATGACTTTCTGAGAACTAACAGCGGATATTTCTGGCACCACAATCGGCGTCAATGACAAAGATAACCAAAGTTTGGCTGAGTTATCTTGTTGACTAGTAAAGGGTAAAGCCAACAAATCTTCAGGTGGCGTTAAGGCGGCGCGTAACAATTGTGCATAAGCCGTAACAGGCACTTCCGTTTTATCAGCAGGTACAGGCAAACCACCTGCGACAATATGAAAAACGCCTTTAGTTGTGCGTCTATCATTTTGCGGATTATGCAATACCCCTTGCGCCATACGATAAGAATCGACATAAGCAGAATGGAATTCATTAGCTTGATAAGGTAACGATAGTTCTCTTGCTAAACCCTTACGATCTAGGACAAAAGTTTCGCCTGGTAAATTAATCTCAACTGTAATAGCATTTTTTTGTAAATAGGCATTAAGGAAATCTTGAATACGCTGATCAGCAGGACATCGATACTTGGCTAATAAACGGCGTTGCTGCACATAATTCTTTAAAAGACTATCGGCAATCCGTAAATAATTTTGCTCAGCATCTATCTGACATATTGGCTGACCTAAAGCCGCTAATTGCAAATTAATATACTGTAATTCGGGTGATTGATTTGAGCTGTTTAGTTCAGACTGATAAGCGTTAGTCGATATATTCATGAATTTTGCCTAAAAAACTTACAACGGATAAATATTATAAATACTGGAGTCATTATTGCTTAGACAAATCCGCCAAAATCTTATCACGCACTAACTGCCCAGATAAGGTCACCATTGGCATTCCGCCCCCAGGATTAACACTACCCCCGACGAAATACAGATTCTTTAATACGGCACTACGCTGGGCA